>JANSYB010000494.1 GCA_024742655.1 Paracoccaceae bacterium
ACATATCGAGATCGATGTCTATCCCCCACCACGCCCGATCCGGCGCATACCGGCCTGCGATTTCGCGATCTGTTTCCGACCGCTCACATCGGTCACGGTCAGTTTCTACGATCGTCATTCGGGCAATGTGAAGGAGTTCGTGACCAGCGTTCCGGACCCGCACCAGATTTCCGGGCTGGATATCGAACGGTCCCCCTTCGTGAAGCGCGACACGATTCTGACCTTTGCGGATGGCAGCCTGACCTCGGTCGATCTGACGAAACCAAGCGAGGTTGCCGCTGCCGCGCTGCTGCCGATCCAGGCCGTTGACGCGGTGTTCACCGGCGTGAACGATGCGATCACATCCTTGATCGGCCTTGAGAAGAACGAATTGCAGGCGCAGACCGATCTTCTGAATGCGCAGGCGAATTTTCTCAAGGCGTTGTCGGCGTATCGCGACACCTATTCCGACACGTTTCCGGAAACTGCGGCCCGGGCCTCTGGTGAGGATTCGCCGGATATCACCACGGGCGGTCGTGCGGGCACGCCAGAGGACGAGGTGGATGACACCGAGGACAGCCCCGACATTCCCACCGAGAGTTGAGCATGCCACGCACGATCACGCATATCACGCTGAGCCGTTATGCGCGTGATCACATGACGCCATTGCCCGACACGGTCACACGCACATTGGTTCAGGCCTCAGACCCGCTGATGGAGCTGCCGACCCAGACCGCGCTGCGCGAGATCGTGGAATCGGTCAAACCGGATATGCCCCATGCCGACGACTACACCGAGAACGGCAAGTTCGACTGTGATGATTTCGCCTATGCGTTCAAGGGGTTGGCCACCCGGTGGTATCAGGAGAACCGCCCGGCGCTCCTGCCGATGGCCATCGGGGTTAGCTGGGGACAGTTCCAGTTCTTCGGTGATGGGCAATACCACGCGCTCAACTGGGTGTTTCTGGCGGATGATCAGAAACTCTACTGGATCGAACCGCAATTCCTGCGCTCGAAACCATTCGAGGATTCGCTCGCACGGTTCTCCAAGTCCAGGGATCGCGTGAACCTGTTGATCGTCTGACGGCCTGATTGGCGGGCTGACGCGTCAGGTCAGCTTGCCGGTCAGGCAGGGCTCCAACCGCGTCCAGGCACGCTGATCGGGGACATGCAGGGTCAGCTCATCACCGACGCGCAGCGGGCCGGGATATTCGACCCATGCGGTGACACCGCGCCGCCCCGCGGCGGCCGGTTTGAATTTCTTGCCGAGGCCCGGGTGATCCTTCTCCAGTTCCTTGCCGGGCCAGACACAGGGACGGTTGGCCATGTCGATCACCAGGCAAGGGCCACCATGGCCGTTCTGCAGGCGCGAGGACGGGGGCAGATGGGTGAAATCCTCGATTCCCTCGACCACCATCGAGGCACCCAGCCATTCGGGGCGCAGCGCATCAAGGCCGATTTCGTCTGCGATCGCGGAAATCTCCTCGGCCGAGACGATGGAAAACTGGCGCACGTTTCGAATCTCGGTGCCCTCGGGGTACTGCGTTTTGACCCGCACACAGGAGCGGCGATTGACGCCGCCGTGACACTCGCCCTCGACCCCGGCCCATGTGGCCTCGACCGCATCACGCGGGGCCGAGCGGATGTTATCCTTCTGACTGCTGACTTGGCCAAGCCAAGTGATGCGGGCGGTAAAGTCAGTGGGGATGAGAGCCGGCATGACATGTCTCCGAACAGTGGGATGCGGATACTGTTTCCCGTCCCCCGGCGCGGGTCAAATCATAAATCGTGACGTCCTTCAGCATGATCCCTGTGTCCGGCTTGCAGGACGCCCAGCTCTGTGCCGGGCCAAGAAAATTCGTACGAATTTTCTTGGCTGTTTTCCGGTGGAAAACAGAGTTCGTCAAACCGTCAGCGTAAAGAAAAGTCTCCGGAACGGAAAGAGGACCGAGCCGTCCTTTCGCACCGGGTAGGCTGCGTGCATGGCTTCTTCGTAACGCTTGATGAGGGCCGATTTCTCGTCCTGGTCAAGCGCTTGCAGGACAGGGCGGGCATAGGTGCTTTCGGTGAAGCGACGGACGGGGTGACTGCCGCCCTCGGCGACAAGGCGCTGATAATACTCGGTTTCCCAAAGTCGAAACTGGCCCATAGGCACCAGAAGTTCCTCGTACTTGACCGGCGCCATGACACCCGGTGTGCCCATCTTTTCGACCCGGCCGGGGAACATCTCTTCGACAAGGCCCAACCACACGCGATGCGACGGCGCCTTGTTCTGGTGCGGCAACTGAACCGCCAGCGTGCCGCCCTTGCCCAGCATCCGCACCAGTTTCGGCATCAGCTGTTCATGCTTGCCCACCCAGTGAAGTGCCGCATTCGAGAAGATCAGGCCGGGTGTCCGGCGCGGGTGCCAGTCACCGATATCCGCCTGGCTGACGCTGTCATAGACCTGCGCGCCGCGCGCCTTCTCAAGCATCGCCGGACTGGCGTCGACCCCGATGACCTGCCGGTTGCCCGCGCGGGCCTTGAGCGCCTCGCCAAGCGCACCATTTCCGCATCCAAGATCATAGATATCGCCGGCCCCCATGCGGCTGATCGCGTTGATCAGGTCCAGCCCGGGCCGCAGTCGCAAATCGTGGAACCGGGCGTAAGCGCCCGGGTTCCAGTCTGCCATTGTCGCTATCGTCGTCACGTCGAGGGTTCAGGCTCCAGTCCGCCGTCTCCCGCGCCGCCGCGCGGCGCCTTCGGCTTGGTTTTCGGAATGGCGGTCAGGGACGGCTTGTCATCCTTTTCCGGGGCGCTGCCGGGGCCGTCGTCATCGGCCTCTGGCGGCTCTCCGCGAATGACGCGCTC
>JANSYB010000329.1 GCA_024742655.1 Paracoccaceae bacterium
CGCCGAGGAGGCGCTCAAGGTGCTGGGCCCCGATTATCCCGGCATCGTGGTCACCGACATCAAGATGCCCGGTATGGACGGCATGCAGTTCCTCAAGAAACTGATGGGCAGCGACAGTTCGCTGCCGGTGATCATGATCACGGGGCACGGTGACGTGCCCATGGCGGTCGAGGCGATGCGCATCGGCGCCTATGATTTTCTCGAAAAGCCGTTCAATCCCGACCGGATGAACGAGTTGGCCAAGAAAGCGACGCTGGCCCGCCGCATGGTGCTGGACGGCCGGGCGCTGCGCCGCGAATTGTCGGATGGCGGGCAGCTGATGAAGAAACTCATCGGCGCCAGCCCGGTGATGGAGCGTCTCAAGGAAGACATTCTCGACCTGGGGCAGGCCGACGGCCATGTCCTGATCGAGGGCGAGACGGGGACCGGCAAGACGCTGGTCGCCCACGCCTTGCACGCCGTGGGGGCGCGCGCGGGCAAGAAATTCGTTCTCGTGTCCTGTTCCGCCTACGAGGAAGATGCGCTGATCAAGCGCCTCTTCGGCCCGATGCAGCCCGAGGACAACCAGCTTCCGGCCGTGGAAGAGGCGCGTGGTGGCACGCTCGTTCTGGAAGACATCGAAACCCTGTCGGACGCCGCGCAGGCCAGGCTGTTGACCTTCATCAACGACGAGGGCACACCGCCCGAAACCCGCGTGGTGGCCATTTCGAACATGCAGGAACAGGATCGCACCTGCGAGGATGCCCTGCGCGCCGACATGTTCTATCGTCTGGCCAGCCTGCGCATCATGGTGCCGCCGCTGCGCCAGCGCGGCGAGGATATCCTGACGCTTTTCACCCGGTTCAGCGACAGTTTCGCCGACGATTACGGCTGCGAGGCGCCGCAGGTCACCGCGCAGGAGGCCGCGCAACTGCTGCAGGCGCCGTGGCCGGGCAACGTGCGCCAGCTGATCAACATCGCCGAACGCGCCGTGCTGCAATCGCGCCGCGGGTCAGGGACGATCGCCTCTCTTCTGATGTCCGATCATCAGGACATGCAGCCCGTCATGACCACCGAGGGCAAGCCGCTGAAAGAGTATGTCGAGGCATTCGAACGCATGCTGATCGACAACACCATGCGCCGTCACAAAGGGTCCATCGCGTCGGTGATGGATGAATTGTGCCTGCCGCGCCGCACACTTAATGAAAAGATGGCCAAGTACGGTCTGCAACGCTCGGATTACCTCTGAGCGGCCCGCGCGGGGCACGGGGCTCATTTTCCCCATTGTGTTCGGCGCCCTGAACGCTTTAGTGTGAGTCAAGCCCGTGACGCGATGCGACGGGCGACGAGTTTCGCTGTTTCGGACATTTGCAGGAAGATCTTTCCTCCGCTCTCGAACAGACCGATTGGGCCCTGACACACCGGGCCGCATGTACGCCTGACCCACGGCATGACCAGGGGAGCAGGCCTGAGTTGGCCCCGAGGGGCCGGAGACCAAGAACCGCGATGAGGCGCGTGCAACAGATATCGCAACGGGCAGATGCCGCAACCGGCGTCCCCGTTCCTGTGCCCGCCATCGCCACCAATAGACGCTTGCCGCAAACTGCACCCCCGCCAACGCGGCGGGATTCACTGTGTTTGCCGCGGTGCAAACGGACAATATGGCTAAGAAAATGCTTATCGACGCCACCCACGCGGAGGAAACCCGCGTCGTGGTGGTTGACGGAAACAAGGTCGAGGAATTCGACTTTGAATCGGAGAACAAGCGCCAGCTCGCTGGCAACATTTACCTCGCAAAGGTAACCCGGGTCGAACCGTCGCTTCAGGCGGCCTTCGTCGATTATGGCGGCAATCGCCACGGGTTCCTTGCCTTCTCGGAAATCCATCCGGATTACTACCAGATTCCCGTGGCGGACCGCGAGGCGCTGCTCGAGGAAGAGCGCGCCTATGCCGAGGCGATGCGCGCCCGCGACGAGGAAGAAGAGAAGAAACCCAAGCGCACCCGCCGCCGCCGGTCCAAGGCGACCAAGACCGACAGCGATGACGCGGTGACCACCTCGCCTGACATTTCAGGCATGGAAACCATTGATCTTGATGCCGAAACGGCGGAGGAGGGCGAAGGCCTGTCGCCGATGGAAACGGTGGCCGAAACCCCCGTCGAAGAGCCGCAGGATGCGGAGGCCGACAGCGACGACGCGCAGGCGCCCGACGAAGAGACGACCGGGGAAGAAAGCGCCGACGAGGCACCCGACACGGACGACATGCATGCATCGCCGGATGCCGATGATGAAGACGACGATGCGGAGGACGAGGACGAACGCTCGGATGCCGCGTCGCGCGACGAATCCATCGAATCGGTGGCCGATGACGACGATGCCGAGGATATCCGCCCGCCGCGCAAACCGCGCCCGCGCCGCTACAAGATCCAGGAAGTCATCAAGGTGCGCCAGATCCTTCTGGTGCAGGTCGTCAAGGAAGAGCGCGGCAACAAGGGCGCGGCACTGACCACCTACCTGTCGCTGGCGGGTCGCTACTGCGTGCTGATGCCCAACACCGCCCGGGGCGGCGGGATCAGCCGCAAGATCACCAACGCCGTCGACCGCAAGAAGCTCAAGGAAATCGCGACCGAGATCGACGTGCCCAAGGGGGCCGGCCTGATCGTGCGCACCGCCGGTGCCAAACGCACCAAGGCCGAGATCAAGCGCGATTACGAATACCTGCAGCGCATGTGGGAGCAGATCCGAGAACTGACGCTGAAATCCACCGCGCCGGCCAAGATCTATGAAGAGGGCGATCTGATCAAACGTTCGATCCGCGACCTCTACAACCGCGATATCGACGAGGTTCTGGTCGAGGGTGAGCGCGGCTACCGCATCGCCAAGGACTTCATGAAAATGATCATGCCGTCCCATGCCAAGAACGTCAAAAGCTACACCGACGCGATGCCGCTCTTTGCGCGCTACCAGGTCGAAAGCTATCTCAGCTCGATGTTCAACCCGACGGTGCAGCTGAAATCGGGCGGTTACATCGTGATCGGCGTGACCGAGGCGCTTGTCGCCATCGACGTCAACTCGGGCCGGGCCACCAAGGAAGGCTCGATCGAGGAAACCGCGCTCAAGACCAATCTCGAGGCCGCCGAGGAGGTCGCACGCCAGCTGCGCCTGCGTGACCTTGCGGGGCTGATCGTGATCGACTTCATCGACATGGACGAGCGCAAGAACAACGCCGCCGTCGAAAAGCGGATGAAGGATCGCCTCAAGACCGACCGCGCGCGCATTCAGGTCGGCCGCATCTCGGGCTTTGGCCTGATGGAGATGAGCCGTCAGCGCCTGCGCCCCGGCATGATCGAGGCCACGACGCAACCTTGCCCGGCCTGTCACGGCACCGGCCTGATCCGGTCGGATGACAACCTGTCGCTGTCGATCCTGCGCCAGATCGAGGAAGAGGGCGTGCGCCGCCGGTCCCGCGAGGTGCTGATCAAGTGCCCGGTCGCCATCGCCAACTACCTGATGAACCAGAAGCGCGAGCATGTCGCCCAGATCGAGGCCCGCTATGGCCTGTCGGTGCGCATCGAGGGCGACCCCACGCTGGTCAGCCCGGATTTCTCGATGGAGAAGTTCAAGACCGCCACACGCTCGGTGCCGGAACCGGCGGAATCCGTCGTTTCCGTTGACAGCTCGCTCATGGATGAAATCGACGCCACGGAGCAGGACGAGGCCCCCGAGGAGGCCCGGCCCGAAACCGAGGACGGCGAAGACAAGCCCAAGAAGAAGCGCCGCCGTCGCCGTCGCCGCTCCAAGCCTAAATCCGGCACGGGCGATGCGCAGACGGATGAGAACGCGACGGAAAACGGTCAGGATGCCGAGGGCGACGAGCCGCAGCGTTCCGAGGCTACAGCGGCAGAGGCCGAGGCAAAACCGGAGACCGCCGCGGAGACGGCTGACGAGGCCGCGCCGGAGACCGAGGAAAAGCCGGCGCGCAAGAGCCGGACGCGCTCACGCTCCTCGCGCAGCAAGTCCGCTGACGACAAGGCAAAGGAGACCGAACAGGTCGACACGGCGCCAGAGGCCACATCAGAGGCCGAGGCCACGCCCGAAGCAGAGGAAAAGCCCAAACCCAAGCCGCGCACCCGGGCCCCTCGCAAGAAAAAGACGGACGAGGCGCCCGTTGCCGCCGCAGACGCCGCGCCGGACGCGACCGTGGCCGCAGAGCCTGCACC
>JANSYB010000188.1 GCA_024742655.1 Paracoccaceae bacterium
CGGCGTGGCACGCCCGGTCTTGCCGGTGAAATTTTGAAGATTTCCGCAGAATCAGTCTCTATTCTCACGGATCACGAGCCAACGGCAATTGTGCTCGGGGACAGGGTCTCGCTCGGCCAGCCCGGGACTGTCTCGCCATGCAATTCCTGGATCGGGCGAATTGTCGATCCGTTCGGCAAGCCGCTGGATGGCAGGCCACTGATTGGCGGGGCAACACCCAGGGCGCTGAAATCCGACCCTCCGGCTCCGGCCCGACGCCGTATGCTGGGCGAGCGTCTGGAAACGGGCATGGCGGTCTTCAATACCCTTCTTCCCATAGCCAGAGGCCAGCGTCTTGGGCTTTTCGCGGGATCGGGCGTGGGGAAATCGAATTTGTTGGGCCATCTGGGACGAAACATGCAGGCCGATGTCGTTGTTTTCGCGCTGATTGGTGAACGCGGGCGCGAGTTGCGGGAATTCGTTGAAACCGTCCTTGGACCCGAGGGCATGCAGCGTGCCGTTGTTGTCACCGCAACCTCGGATCAGTCCCCGTTGGTGCGTCGCCGGTGTGCATGGACGGCCATGTGCGTCGCAGAGCATTTCAGGGATCAGGGGCGCCATGTTCTTTTCCTTGCCGACTCGATCACGCGTTTTGCCGAGGCGCACCGCGAAGTTGCCGTCGCGGGCGGAGAACTTCCGGCTTTGCGCGGGTTTCCGGCGTCCACGGCCCATATGATCATGTCTCTTTGCGAACGTGCCGGCCCGGGCGAGCATGGCACCGGCGACATTACCGCCGTGTTCAGCGTTCTGGTCGCCGGATCGGACATGGAAGAACCCGTGGCTGACATCCTGCGCGGCGTTCTGGATGGTCATGTCGTGCTCGACCGTGCCATTGCCGAGCGTGGCCGATTTCCGGCGATTGACCTGCTGCGTTCTGTATCACGAAGCCTGCCAAGAGCGGCGAATGAGCAGGAGAACAGCCTGATTGTGCGAACGCGCAGCCTTCTTGGGGCTTATGCGCGGTCCGAGATGATGGTTCGCGCGGGCCTTTATGCCGAGGGGAGTGATCCCTTGTTGGATCAGGCGGTGCGCTGCTGGCCGGAACTGGACGCGTTTCTGGCTGAAACAGAAACTGTTTCGGCCGAAAATAGCTTCAACCGGCTTGCACTGATCCTGCGTCGTTCCGAAAAGGGATCACCGCGCGCGGATCATCTTCGCAAACCCGGTGGTCAGGGCAACGCTGTTGACGTCAACGATCGGCCCGGATCGGCCACTGAGAGCAAGCGGGCCGCAGGCCAATTGCCCGGGCCAGTCGCGTCTCGGGGATCAAGTCTGGCTTTGCGAGGATTGCAGCAGGGTTAAGGCAATCGACATCGAGGAGACCACGGAAACCGATTTGATCTGGTCGCGCAAAAGATACGTTCGGATCAATTCCTGTCGTACATCGTCGTCGGCAAGATCATTCAGGCTGTCCAGACCCAGCCGTGTCCGTGACTTTTCCTGGAAAATATCGAGCTGACGATCGATATCCAACTGTCCGAAACCGTCTGGAAGGCCCAGCACCGTCTCGAAAACCTGGCGCAGCGGCGGTGTACCCATGATCTGGAACCATCTTGTTTCGTCGCTGTCATCCGAGACAGCCATCTCCGCAAGTTCACGATCGGCGTTCAGGGCAAGGCGCATGGCCTCATCCTGGTTGCCGATGGCAATCTCGAATTCACGTGCGCGGTATTTGGCGACGATCTCGGCGCCGAAACCCAATTCCTGCGTGCGCGGCACGGCGTCATCGAAGCCAAACGCATCCGCCAGTTTCGTATAACGCTCGTCGGTCAGACGAGTCGCCAGCGCGTCCTCGCCTGTGCCTTCCTCAAGGATACGGCGGATCAGAAAACGGCTGTTCAGATCATCCTGCAAGCCGAACGCGCCAAGTGCGACACGCAACAACCGCCGGTCCGAAACCAGATCTTCGGCACTCCGGATCTGACTGATATTGGCCTCGAAATATTCCGTATCCCGGGTGAGGACCGGAGATTTGTCAAAGGCTTCTGTTTGCCGCGCAAGCGTGTCCTGAAGAAAGGCCCAGCCGGCCAGGCCACCGATTGGCACCACGGGCTGAAACATTATCCTGCTCCATGCGCCATCAGCCGGTCTTCACGCGGCAAGAGTGCCCGAAGTGATTTCAGGCACTGATAATATTGCTCGGACACCAACGCATCGCTGGCCCTGCTCAGAAGGGTCCGGCTATCCGCATCGGTAAAGACTTGGCTCAGCTCCTCGATCCGGCGCAGCATCGACAACCGCGCGTCGCTGGCATCGCTATCGCCAGACAGGACAAGCTGCACAGCATAGCACATCCGGCGCACAGGGGTGGTCGCCTCTTCTGGATGCAGCGCATCACGCAGACGCAAAATGTTGGCGTTCGGCGTCAGGATCGACAGGCGCGACCTGCGATCACCGTTTTCTATGACGGCCCCGTTGACCAGCACACGTTCTTTCGGGCCGAGTTTCAGGACAAGTCCGCTCATGCTTCTTTACTCCGCTGGCGCAGCCCGCTCATCATGGCCGAATTGATTTCGATCAGTGGGTCTGCCGACGCTCCATTCAGGATCTGGCTGCTGTACGTGCGTGTGAATTCCGCCAGATAGACGATCCGTGCGCGCAGCTCCGCCGGAAGTCTATTACCGTCGCCTGCCACGTCGGCGGCCAGCATGGCCCACAGACGCCGATTGTCATGGACAGCTGTCGCGAGGGCGGGTGTGACGCCTTTCGCCTTGGCGGCGGCTTGTCTCAAACGGTGCGTTATGCGTGCAAAAATTTCATACTCTGTCCCGCGATCCGTACGAATTGGCTGGCTTTCGCTACGATAGGCATTCTGTGCCTGTAGAAGTGCATCCACGGCCTGGTCCTTCCGAAATGTAAGGCAGTATCAGGTGAGGTGGGGGCGTCCGGGGGACGCCCCCGAGGTGTTAGGTCCTGAACAGCGACAACAGGTTGTTCGGTGCCTGGTTGGCAATCGACAGCGACTGTGTCGCCAGCTGCTGTTGCACCTGGAGCGCCTGGAGTTTGGCTGAGGCCTCTTCCATATCGGCGTCCACCAGGGATCCGATGCCCGAAACCATCGAGTCCGTCAGCTTCGAAATGAACTCTCCCTGACCTTCGATGCGTCCTGCCGAGGCGCCAAGGGCCGCCGCGCCGTCGATCGCCGTTTGAAGGAAGGTTTCGATTTCGCCCAGGGCGGTGCCGGCCGTGGCGGTGTCGGTGATCGAGGTCAGGTCGGTTGCAAGATCCACATTGGCTTCGAAATCCACCGTGGCCACCGTGATCGTTGCAGCGGTCGGTGCGCCCGTGCCCACGCGGTCAAGCGACGACAGAACCGACAGCGACGTGGCACCGTTGCCATCCACATCCGTGGCCAACAGGTTTGCGCCGTTGAACTGTGCGGCCGACACAATGGAGGCGACCTGTGCGTTCTTTTCGTCGATGTCAGCCTGGATCTTTGCATGGTCGACGTTCTCGCTTTGAGCGGAAACGATAAGTGCCTTCACTTCCTGCAGGACGTCGACGACCTGTTCGGCTGCGGCCGAGGCGACGGCCACGGTAGATTCGCCCAATGACAGGCTCTCCGAAATGGCTTTGAAGCCGCGGACGTCCGAGTCCATCACCTTGGAGATCGCCCAGATCGCCGAATTGTCCTTTGCGCTGGCGATCGACTTGCCGGTTGAAATCATGTCCTGGGTTTTGGCCAGATTGCCATTGACGGACTTCAATGTCTGAAGTGCCACCATGGCGCTGTTGTTCGTCAGAATGCTCGACATGGCATTTTCCTTTAACGTTCGACGCTTTGCGCCGGTTACACATTCCGCCCCCATCAGGAGACGGCCTCGTTCTGTCTTTCTGACGTGTACGAAACGGGATCAGTCCCGTGCCGCGCCACCCGTTTTTCGGATGCAGGCAGAGAATTGACCCCGAAGTGCTAACGTAAAGCTAAGTCGAGCCGGGCAACTGAACTGGATTTGACACAAAACCGCTTCAAGCGCGTTTTTCAACCTTGTGCAGAACCTCACCCTCGATGGTTCGCTTGTGTCCACCTTCGTCATAGGTTTCCAGCGACCGTCGAACCCGGCGCACTTCCGCCAGTCGCGCCGAGGCCTGCCGTATGCCCTGCAGCGCCCCGTCCAGAAGTGCCTGGTTGCGGATGACCTTGGACTGCAGAACTGTCAGGGATGCGCCCTGTTCGTCAATCTGATTGAGCCGGTCGATCAGATCCTCTTTGCGGTCAAGCAGGAGCGGGATCCGATCCAGATCACCCGCCAGAAGCGCGGCGCGCTCTGCGTCCAGCAGATCATCCAGATCGTTGATAATGTCTTGCGGTCGATCAGCGGTCATGTGGCGTCTCCATCATTGCACGAAAGAAATGTTCTGCCAGACCAAGTCCGCCACTTGCCGCTATCTTGTCTGCGACGGCCTGACGGTGAAAGGAGGCAAACTGATCTTCTCCGGGTCCACCTGACAGTGAGTTTTCCTGCTCACCGAACCCGGCTGCCTTGAGCATCTCGGCAAGGAATGTCGCCTCCAGCCTTTGCGCTGCCAGCCGTGCGTTTTCTTCGCGCAGGCTTGTGGCCATCCCGGCCTTCGATTGAGGGAGAATCGGTAAAAAATCAGTCACTGTTTCGCCTCGAATTGTGTGAAACTCACCCTCATTTCATCGCAAAGCGGTAAAGAATCAGTAACTGACTTTTGCCATGCTGGCCGGGCTGAGGAAGAAATCCCGGAGCGACGCATGCTGAACTTTTCTACTGGTGCAATATCTACTCACGGGGAAGCCAAGGGCCGGCCGGACTTGGCGGCGGAGGCAAAGATCATGGACTGGCCCGTGCCCGAAGCTTCGAAGCATGCGGCAGAAACCGCCATGCCTTCTGAACAGAAGGCGCCACCGGATTTCCAAGCCATCTTTGCGCGCGGCGCTGGGCGGGGCGCTGCCGATCTGCCCGGCCCGCCGTCTCGGACAACGCTGCCGTCGTCGCCTGAAATATCGGTTGACTACATTGATGCGAACGGGGTCACAGCGTCAGACGCCGTGGCCCAGGAAAGTGCCGATGTGGAAAATGAAACTGACGCCGACGGTTGGATGATCGATTCGGTCGGTGCATACAATCCTGATGATCTCTCTTCAGTGCCGCACGCAAATATGGAGCGGCAGACCGTGTCAGCACAGCCGTCCCAGCCGAAGTTGAATGTGATCCCGGAACCGCAGCAAGGCAGTTCAAACGAGACTGACATGGTAACGGGATATGCTGACGAGGTTTCCGCAGACACAGGCGAGATGGCCGAAAAACTCCTTGTGACGCAAGCTCTGACACACGGTTTCAACGGAAATGCCGAAACGCCTGGACATTCGCACCGGCCCGAAGACGTGCCGCCTGCACTGGCTGCGGCCATGCCCTTGGCCAACCCGGTGGTGGCACCCGGAACGCGTCAAGACGTTGTCATACCGAGTCCAGAAGCGAAGACTGCCAGTGTCATGAGTGTGCCCGCGCAGGCAACAGGCGGCAATTCCATACGAACGCCGGTCACGGGTGACGTGCGACATGCCGCAGCTCCGGCGGCCTCGCCGCGGCCGGAAGTTGTCGCGTCCATCCAACAATCCGCTGCGCAAAGTGCTGGGCA
>JANSYB010000656.1 GCA_024742655.1 Paracoccaceae bacterium
CCTGACCGGTGAACCGCTTGACCAGATCATCATACCGCCCGCCCCCGGCGACGCTGCCGAACTGGCGCTTGCGCCCCTTTTCATCGAAGATTTCAAAGGTCAGCTCTGCCTCGTAGACCGGCCCGGTGTAATAGCCCAACCCACGCACGACACTGGGGTCAATCTCGATCCGATCCGGGCCATACCCCTGTGCGGACAGCAAACTTGCGATGGTCTCAAGTTCCTGAACCCCTTCTAGACCTACACTACTATTACCTACAGCGTGCCTAAGGTTGTTTAGGGTTTGAGTTGGGTCATTTGATTTTGAGGTAAGAAACGCGATTACCGGTTCTGCGTTGCCCATTCCAAGCCCGACACCGTCTATGAACGCACCAGATGCATCACGACGACCAGTCGTTAAAAGCTCAAGCACTCCCTCAACACCTACTTTGTCAAACTTATCAATAGTACGCAAAATCGCATCTCGATCGTAGACACGATTGTGATCTACAACCTCCAGCACACCGTTCAGCACTTTGCGATTGTTCACCCGCACCACGTAATCCCCACGCGGGATGCCCACCTCTTCCAGCGTGTCGGCCAGCATGGCGCAGATTTCGGCATCGGCGGCCACACTGGGCGCGCCCACCGTATCCGCATCGCATTGATAAAACTGCCGAAACCGCCCCGGGCCGGGCTTTTCATTGCGCCAGACGGGCCCCATCGCATAGCGGCGGTAAGGCGTGGGCAGATCGTTGCGATGCTGGGCATAGACCCGCGCCAGCGGTGCGGTCAGGTCATAGCGCAGCGCCAGCCAGTCGCCCGTGTCACCCTCGTCCGTCTCCTGCCAGGCAAAGACGCCCGCGTTGGGCCGATCCACGTCCGGAAGGAACTTGCCCAGCGCCTCGACCGTCTCGACGGCGCTCGATTCCAACGCGTCAAAGCCATAGCGATGATACACCTCCGCGATCGTGCGCAGCATCTCGGCGCGCTCGGTCACCTCGGCGCCGAAGTAATCGCGGAACCCCTTGGGCGTTTCGGCCTTGGGGCGGGGTGTCTTTTTCTGCTTGGCCATCTGCGGCGTCCCTGCCATGTGCATTCGCCGCGCGGTCTAGCCGAAGGGCGGGCCGGGGGCAAGTTGCGGCGGACATGCGGAACACCGCCGGGCTTCGGGTCAATCCGTTGACTTTTTGGTCAAATCCCCGATAAATCGCCGCATGTTGGTCCTGGAAGAAAAAATCGCCCACCTCACCCGTACTGTCGAGGATCTGTCAGAGGTCGTCGCCCGGCAGGAAACCGAGATCGCGATGCTCAACCGCCGGGTGCAGCTCTTGATGGAGCGCGAGGCGGAACGAGAGGCTAGCGTCGACGGGCAGATGGTGCTGACCGATCAGCGCCCGCCGCACTGGTGAACGTTAGCCCGCGCTTTTGCGATCCAGCGCCAGAACGGCCCCATCATGCAGCAGCAGGTTCTTCCAGTGCGCGTTGCTGCCGAAGCGTTCATAGACACTGACGAAGACGGTATCCTTTTCCAGCCGCCCGATCCGTGACCCGCACGGCTTGCGGCGCGGCACCTTGCAGATGCGCGACTTGAGCGTTTCATAGGCCTTGTCGGTGTCGCTGTAGGGCTGCACCTCTGCGGGCAGGCCATAGCGCAGTTGTTCATGCATGCCCACCGATCCGAACACGGCCAGCGAGGCGGTGAACTGCCGCGCGCAGCCATCGGCGAACCCGGTCAGGAAAAACGTGTGCGCGGCCGTATTGCCCGGCTCCGAATCGTAAAGAGCATAGGTCGGGCGTCGGTCCGGGAAGTCGGCGATCTTCTTGCCCATCCGGTTTCTGGGCAGACCACAGACGCGCCCGACCTGCCCGTAAGGCAAAAACACGCCGGGCGCGACATCGCGCACCTGCGCCGTGTCCGCACGCGGTGCCGTGCCGGCGCCACCGCCAAGCCCGCCCAACAGGCCACC
>JANSYB010000457.1 GCA_024742655.1 Paracoccaceae bacterium
AGCGACCCGCACAAGCGCAAGCCGAACATTCGCAAGGGCGGCTATGGCGAGAATTTCGCCACCAACCGGCGGGGCGCGTGGACCCACTGACATCGCCGCAGGCGCGCAACACCTGAAGGCGCGCGACCGTGGTCGGCGGGCCCTCTCGCAATGGCGCGATTTCGTATCCGTTTTGTAACGGTTTCTTGACATGGATCAGGGCGGTCTGCGGTCCGGTGAATTATCCTTCGTGGTGGAAAATCGAAGGAGACGTTAAGCATGGCGAGCACAGCAACCAAACCCGATGGCGCCAAGAAAGCCGCAACAGGAGCGGCCCGGCCCATTGGCGCCAAGAAGCCCGAGCCGGTGGAAGAACCGGAAGTCCAATCCCGTGACCGGCTGGCCGAATTCCGCCAGACCTTCGAACAGGGGGAATACCCCTATGACGACAAGATGGGTCGCGGGGATTACGAGGCGCAGAAAGCGCAATTGCAGGCGGAGTTGCTGAAGGTTCAACTGTGGGCGCAGGAGACGGGTGAGAAATTCGTTCTGATCTTCGAAGGGCGCGATGCCGCCGGCAAGGGCGGCACGATCAAGCGCTTTACCGAGCATCTCAACCCGCGCCAGGCCCGTGTCGTGGCCCTGAACAAACCCACATGGGAAGAAAAGGGCCAGTGGTTCTTTCAGCGTTATATCGAGCACCTGCCCACGGTGGGCGAAATGGTGTTCTATGACCGGTCCTGGTACAACCGGGCGGGCGTCGAACGGGTGATGGGGTTCTGCGAGCCGTGGGAATACCTCGAATTCATGCGCCAGACACCGGAGCTGGAAAGGATGCTGGTGCGTTCGGGGATCCGGCTCTTCAAATTCTGGTTTTCGGTCACGCAGGATGAACAGCGCCGCCGCTTCGAAAGCCGCGCCACCGATCCGCTGAAACAGTGGAAGCTCAGCCCGATCGACAAGCAGAGCCTGAACAAATGGGACGACTATACCGAGGCCAAGGAGGCGATGTTCTTTTACACCGACACCGCCGATGCGCCCTGGACCGTGGTCAAGTCCAACGACAAGAAACGCGCGCGCCTGAACTGCATGCAGCATTTCCTGAGTTCGCTGGATTATCCGGGCAAGGATCATCAGATCGTAACCGGGCCGGACCCGCTGATCGTGTCCACCGCGCAGCATGTTCTGCACAGCACCGATCATATCCTCGGCAAATCCTTGCACCCAGAGGTCCGTCGCAAGGCGTGACCGCTTGTTCCGGGGCGCGGCGGGCTTTACATAGCATGCGATGATACGCGCCCTGACCCTGCTGATCTGCCTGTGTGCCGCGCCGATGGCGCGGGCACATCCGCATGTGTTCGTGGATGTGGGACTGTCCTTTGAGACCGATGCCGAGGGGCGACTGGTCGCGGTCGAGGTGCAATGGTCCTATGACGATCTGTTTTCGCTGCTGGTGTTGTCGGATCGCGGGCTGGATATGGACGGCGACATGATCCTGACCGAGGCCGAGCGCGCGGCGTTGATCGGCTTTGACCTGGTTGACTGGCCGCCGGATTTCGAGGGCGCGCTGTTTCTGTATCAGGGGGACGCCAAGCTGGCCCTGGCCGCGCCGGAGGCGCTGTCTCTGGAATTGCGGCAGGGGCGGATCGTGACGCGCCACCGCCGCCCCCTGAAGACACCGGCCCCTCTGACGGCACTGGATGTGCAGCCCTATGACCCGTCCTATTACGCGGCCCTGACCCTGCGGGAGATGCCGGGGATGCCCGCCGGCTGCACGGGCGAGATCCTGCGCCCCGACACCGAGGCCGCGGATGCCAAGCTGCAAAAGCTGGGCGGGCTGAACAATGAGGGGCTGTTCGAAGAGGTGCAGGTGGGTATTTACTATGCCGATACGCTGGTCGTGACATGCGGCTCATCCTGACGGGGACCGGGCTGGCGGTCGTGGCCCTGTGCATCTGGCTGTGGCCGATGGGCGGGGCATCGGACGTGGCCCGCTGGGCGACCGAGGGGCAGCGCGAGGTGCAACAGGCCATGGCGGGCGTGCTGCGCCGTCTGCGCGCGGGCGAGGTGGGCGCGCTGGCCGGCCTGTTGGGCCTGTGTTTCGCCTACGGCTTCTTTCACGCGGCGGGGCCGGGGCATGGCAAGATCCTGATCGGCGGCTACGGGGTGGGCGCGCGTGTGCCGGTTGTGCGGCTGTCGCTGCTGGCGCTGTTGTCCAGCCTCGCCCAGGCGGCCACGGCGGTGGCGCTGGTTTACGCGGGCGTTTTCGCCTTTGACCTGACCCGGGACGCGATGACCGGTGTGACAGAGGATTGGCTCGCCCCGGCCAGCTATGCGGCCATTGCGCTGGTGGGGCTGTGGCTGCTTTTGCGGGGCATTGGCCGTTGGCGGCGCGCCCATGTGCCGATCCCGGATGCCCATGGCGTCTGCGGCAGCTGTGGACACCGCCACGGGCCAAGCGCGCAGGAGGCCGCCGAGGTGCGATCCTTGCGCGATGCGATCATGCTGGTGGGGGCGGTGGCGATCCGGCCCTGCACGGGCGCGTTGTTCGTTCTGATCCTGACATGGCGGATGGGGATCGAGATGGCGGGCATCCTTGCCGCCTTTGCCATGGGGCTGGGCACGGCCAGCGTGACGGTCGCCGTGGCCGTGGCCGCCGTGACCCTGCGCGAGGGGGTCGTGGCGCGGCTGGCCAATGCCGGCGGGGCCGCGCGCGCCCTGCCGCTGGTCGAGATCGCCGCCGGGGCACTGATCGCGGTGGTGGCCGGGCAATTGTTGCTGAGCGCGCTCTGAATTACGGCGGCGGGACACGGCATCTTGCCAGTTTCAGCCGCCGGGGCTAGGGCTGTGGCATGACCGCAGCCCTGACATATCGCCAACACGCCCGCGCGGCGTTGCACCTTGGCCTGCCCCTGATCGGCAGCCACGTGGCGCAGATGGCGATCACGCTGACCGATGCCGCGATGCTGGGCTGGTACAGCGTCGAGGCGCTGGCCGCCGAGGTGCTGGCCAACTCGCTCTATTTCGTGCTGTTCATCGTCGGCTCCGGCTTTGCCTGGGCGGTGATGCCGATGGTGGCCTCGGCGCAGGCCTCGGGGCAGGAGGCGCAGGTGCGCCGGGTCACCCGCATGGGGGCCTGGGC
>JANSYB010000561.1 GCA_024742655.1 Paracoccaceae bacterium
AGCAACGTTCCAAGCGGCACCGCCACGGTCGCCCCGGCGGCGGCCTGGCTGTTGTCGGGCAGCTTGAACAGGCTGAACTCGGCCACCGGGTTGCCACCGTCCTCGCGCAGCAGCTGGTACATCTGGCAGGGGTCCTCTCCGGCCTCGCTGCGGAAGCACTGCAGCTGCCAGTCGCCATATTGTTCCTTGATATAGGAAGGATCCTCGACCTCCTGGCCCATATCGAGGCTCTCGGCGCCCCCGATGTCGCCCGTCTGTGCGCTGTCTTCGGTGGCCGTCGTGTCCTCGGTCTCGGTCGTGTCCTGGGCTGACAGCGTCGTGCCGAGGCTCAGAAGCGCGATCAGCGGCAGCGTGCGAAAGAGTTTGGACATGGTTTCCCCGTCTGTTTTGTCTGACTAATCCTCGGGCGCTCTAACACGGCACCCGGATGTTGTCAGGATAAAACCGCAGCCCGGGCAGGGTTGCAAGGCGGTTTTCCGCTGCTGGCACACCATCGGGCAAGTGACGGAGTATACAACGAAAAAAGGAAAGAAACCTTACGGTCTCTTTCCCTCATTTCTCCCTGCCGGACTGGCCGACTTATGCATTGGTCGTGACGCTAGGACAGAAGCCGCGACCCGTCAACAGGGAAGATAAAAAAAGCAATCACATCTTAAACCACGCATATGTTGGCCAAAGCCCGGACAGGACAGGGATAAAAAAAGGGCCGCACCCGAGGGCGCGGCCAGTCTGACAGGGAGGAAGTCATCCCGGAGCCAAGAGGACATGAGGCCCGGGACGTGATTCATACTGGCGGGAAATCATTAACTTTGTATGTTCAGACCGTGAAAACATTTGGACAAGGGGCCAGTGCGTTGGAAAACAAGGTTTTTATTGGTGGGGGTGGTGAAGGCTACGCAACACGACAGGGTCTGACGCTGAAATATGCCAACCGGCACGGCCTGATCGCGGGCGCCACGGGGACTGGCAAGACAGTCACGTTGCAAATCCTGGCCGAGGGGTTTTCGGCCGCCGGTGTGCCGGTGTTCCTGTCCGATGTGAAAGGCGATCTGTCGGGCCTTGCCGCCGCGGGCAGCGCCGATTTCAAGCTGCACGAGGCCTTCATGAAACGTGCGGGCACGATCGGCTTCGAGGATTATCGCTACGAGGCCTTCCCGGTCACCTTCTGGGATCTGTTCGGCGAACAGGGCCATCCGGTGCGCGCCGCCGTGGCCGAGATGGGCCCCCTGCTGCTGTCGCGTCTGATGCAACTGACCGAGGCGCAGGAGGGCGTGATCAACATCGCCTTCCGCGTGGCCGATGAAGAGGGGCTGCCGCTTCTGGACCTCAAGGATCTGCAGGCGCTGCTGGTCTGGGTGGGGGAAAACGCCAAGGAATTGTCGCTGCGTTACGGCAATGTCTCGACCCAGTCCGTCGGCGCGATCCAGCGGTCGCTGCTGGTTCTGGAAAATCAGGGCGGCGCACAGTTCTTTGCCGAGCCAGCCCTCGAATTGGCCGACCTGATGACCACGGCACCGGACGGGCGGGGCCAGATCAACATCCTTGCCGCGAACAAGCTGATGGGCGCGCCGCGGCTTTACGCGACCTTCCTGCTCTGGCTGCTGAGCGAGCTTTTCGAGACGCTGCCCGAGGTGGGCGACCCGGACAAACCGAAACTGGTGTTCTTCTTCGACGAGGCGCATCTGCTGTTCGATGACGCGCCCAAGGCGCTCGTGGACAAGGTCGAGCAGGTGGCGCGCCTGATCCGCTCCAAGGGGGTGGGGGTCTATTTCATCACCCAGAACCCCGATGACGTGCCCGAGGATATCCTCGGCCAGCTGGGCAACCGGTTCCAGCATGCGTTGCGCGCCTTTACCGCGCGCGACCGCAAGGCACTGGAACGGGCGGCGGAAACCTATCGGCCCAACCCGCGTTTCGACACGGTCGACGCGATCCGCGACGTGGGCGTGGGCGAGGCCGTGACCTCGATGCTCGAGGACAAGGGCGTGCCGGGTATCGTGGAACGCACGCTGATCCGCCCGCCATCCTCGAAACTGGGGCCGATCGATGCGGCCGGGCGCAAGGAGGTGCTGGCGACCTCGCCGGTGGCCGGAAAATACGAGGCGGTGATGGACCGTCAATCGGCCTTCGAGTTGCTGAAGGCCCGCGCCGAACAGGCCGCGGCAGAGGCCGAGGCGGCGGAGGCCGCCGCCGAAGAACAATCCGTCGCCGAACGCGAATTCAACGCCGGGCGCCGGTATTCGGGCACCCGCGTCGACCGCTCGTCTTCCCGCAGCCGCAAGAAAAGCGAAGGCTTCGGCGAGGCGGTTCTGGATGTCGTGGTCAAGGAACTCAAGGGCACGACGGGACGCCGCATCGTGCGCGGCATCCTGGGCGGGCTCTTCAAGGGGCG
>JANSYB010000629.1 GCA_024742655.1 Paracoccaceae bacterium
CATCACAAGCTGTCGGACACCATCACCGCCGAGCGTGTTGCCTGGCCCAGCCCGTTCGATGCGCTGATCGACATGCTGCGGGGGTTCAAGGGGCGGCGTGTCGTGGTGCTGGCGACGGGGGATCCGCTCTGGTTCTCGGTGGGCGCGCGCATCGGGCGCCAGATCGATCAGTCCGAGATTGTCTACCACCCTCAATTGTCGGCGTTCCAGCTGGCCGCCGCGCGCATGGGCTGGAGCCTGCCGGATGTCGAAACGCTGACCGTGCATGGCCGCCCGGTCGAGCAGATGATCGCCTTCATTCAGCCCGATGCGCGGCTGCTTATCCTGACGACAGGTGCGCAGACGCCGGCACAGATCGCGTCTTTCCTGACGGATCGCGGCTTCGGGCAGTCAAGGATGACCGTTCTGGCCGCGATGGGCGGTGCGCGCGAAGAACGGTTTGACGGTATCGCGGAAAGCTGGACCCACGAGGTGCCCGCCTTCAACACGCTGGCGGTGGACTGTGTCGCGGCACCCGACGCGGCGTTGTTGCCGAGGGTGCCGGGCCTGTCCGACGATCTGTTCCAGCATGACGGCACCATGACCAAGCAGGAGGTGCGCGCGGCCACGCTGGCCAAGCTGATGCCGATGCGTGGCGCCCTTTTGTGGGATATTGGCTGTGGCTGCGGGTCTGTCGCGGTGGAATGGATGCGCGCGGCGCGCTATGCCCGCGCTGTAGGGATCGAGCCGCGTGCGGACCGGCGGGCCATGGCGGCGGCCAACGCTCTGGCGCTGGGTGCCCCGAAGCTGGAATTGATCGAGGGGCGGGTGCCCGAGGCGCTGGACGGGCTGGAACCGCCCGATGCCGTATTCATTGGAGGCGGGCTCAGCCGCGAGGTTTTCGCGGCGGCGTGGGATGCGCTGCGCCCGCTGGGGCGGCTGGTGTGCAATGCCGTGACACTGGAGAGCGAGGCGGTTCTCTTGAGCCTGCACAAGGAGTTCGGGGGGCAACTTGTGAAACTGAGCGTGAACCGGGCTGAACCGGTGGGTGGGCTGACCGGGTGGCGCCCGCTGATGCCGGTCACGCAATGGAGCCTGGTGAAGCGATGAGCGGTCCCCGTGGCATGAGTATTTTGGGAACGATGAAAGCCGGGGGCGGGCATGACCGGTAAGCTTTACGGGGTGGGTGTGGGGCCGGGCGATCCGGACTTGATGACCTTGCGGGCGCATCGGCTGATTTCCGAGGCGCGGGTCGTGGCCTATCCGACACTGGCCGGGACGGAAAGCTTTGCGCGGTCGATCGCGGCCCGGGTTATTCCCGACGCGGCGCGCGAGATCGTGATGGACGTGCCGATGACCACCGCGCGTGAGCCGGCTCAGGCCGCCTATGACGCGGGTGCCGCCGAGATTGCCGCGGTGCTGGAGGCGGGATGCGACGTGGTGTGCCTGTGCGAGGGCGATCCGTTCTTCTATGGCTCGTTCATGTATCTTTTCGCGCGCCTGTCGGGCCGGTTCGATGTCGAGGTCGTGCCGGGTGTCACCTCGATCACGGCCTGCGCGGCGCGGGCGGGATTGCCGCTGGCGGCGCGAAACGAACGGCTGACGGTGTTGCCGGGGCCTTTGCCCGAGGGCGAGTTGCGTGCCCGGATCGAGGGGGCCGAAAGCGTGGCCATCATGAAGGTGGGCCGTCACCTGGCCAAGATCCGCGGCGTGATCGATGCGCTCGGGTTCACCGACCAGGCGGTCTACGTGGAGCGCGCGACACTGGCCGAAGAGGTGATCTGCCCGCTGGTCGAGGCGCCCGAGAAGGCGCCGTATTTTTCGATGATCCTGCTGACGAAAGGGGCCGATCCATGGCTGTGACACCGGTGGTTCTAGCGCTGTCGCGCTCGGGGGAGGCCGTGGCGCATCGCGTGGCCTTGTTGTTGGGCGCGCAGGTGCATGGCCGCGAGGGGCGCGTGGCACAGGCCAACGCGTTTTTCGCCAACGCTTTGGATCACGCGCGCGATCTGTTCGTGGCCGGCGTGCCGGTCGTCGGCGTTTGTGCCAGTGGCATCCTGATCCGTGCGGTCGCACCGGTTCTGAG
>JANSYB010000121.1 GCA_024742655.1 Paracoccaceae bacterium
ATCACCGATCTGCTGCAGCTGATGGCCGAGCAAGGCGCGGATTTCACCAACACCTTCCGCGCGCTTGGCACGCCCGGGGCGCGCGGCCAGTTTCAGGAGCCGGACGCCTATGACACCTGGGAGGCACGCTGGCAAACACGGCTGGCGACCGAGGCGGATCCTACGGCCCTCATGCGTGCCGCCAACCCCGCCTTCATCCCGCGCAATCACCGGATCGAACAGATGATCGCGGCGGCCGTGGCCGGGGATTATGGCCCTTTCGAGCGGCTGAACCGCGTTCTGGCCAACCCGTTCGAGGATCAACCGGACGCGGCCGATCTCGCGCTTCCCCCCGCCCCGGACGAGGTCGTGCGCCGCACCTTCTGCGGCACCTGAGTTTCATCGTTCCTGAAATACTCGAACTCGGCGATGCATCACTTGCGCAACCGGCGGAAAAAACGCGGATTGCGCTCGACGAACTCGTCGATGACCCCGCTCAGCCCGCCACGCGCGCGGCCCCTGAGATAGCCATATCCGGTCCCCGCCCCGATCAGCGCGCCAACCATGTTCACGATCAGGTCGCCCATCGTGTCCCTGAGCCCCGATTTCTGCATGTTCAGACCGAAAAGCTCATCCATGCCGAACTCGAACACTTCCCAGGCCGTTCCCATGAAAATCGCAAAACAGAACGCCAGAAAGGCCAGAGGCAAGGGCGGGGCTGCAAAACGATCGCCCTGGAACATCATGAAGACCAGCACGAATCCGATCAGCCCGAAGGCAATGGCCGAGGTCCCGTGCATCGCGATATCCCACCACCAGAACCGTTCATAGAAATCGAACACCTCGCCCAGAAACAGGGTCGCGCCCACGAAAAATGCCACCGCGGCGATGAAACTGGGCGGGACATGGATATCGGCCCACCGTGCCACGAAAACCGGCGCCAGCGACAGAACCAGCGTCGCGGCGGCCACGAAGGCCAGTTCGAGCTGCCATTGCACCAGCGCCCACAGAATGGCCCCGGCCAGTGTCAGCCAGATCGCGCGCGCCAGCCATGTCTGATCGGCAAACACCGGTGATGCCTCTTCCGTTCTGCCTTGCTATGATAACACTATGAATGCGCCGGGCCTTCGAATTGCAACCTATAACCTGCAGAAATGCGTCGGCCTCGACATGCGCCGCAGGCCGGATCGCAGCCTGTCGGTCATCAATGCGCTTGGCGCCGACCTTGTGGTGCTGCAGGAGGTGGACAAACGCCTGCCGCCCCGGCCCGCGGCCCTGCCCCATGACATGATCGAAGAGGACGGCTGGACGATTCTGCCTTTCGGCGCGCCCGGCGGATCACTTGGATGGCATGGCAACGCGATGCTGGCGGGGCCGTCGATCGGCCTGCGTCAGACCGCGCATATCGACCTGCCCGGGCTGGAACCGCGCGGTGCGATCCTGGCCGAGCTGGACACCCCGATCGGGCCCTTGCGGGTGGTGGGCCTGCATCTTGGGCTGATCCGGCGCTACCGTCTGTTGCAGGTGGCCACGATCGTGCGGCGCCTGCGGCGGCTGCCACCCATGGCCACGGTTCTGGCGGGGGATTTCAACGAATGGGGCAGTGCCGCGGCGCTGGATGCCACGGCGCAGGGCGTGCGTTTTGCCCGCACGCCCCCCAGTTTTCCCGCCCCGCGACCGGTGGCCCGTCTGGACCGGATCGCCCTGTGTGACAGCCTGCAGGCGACGCACGTCGGGCGCCATCTGGTCAAACCCGCGCATATCGCCTCGGATCATCTGCCGGTCTGGGCCGATCTGGCGGCCCGGACCTGAGGCCGCGATCAGGCCGCCTTGCTGCGCGGCCCCTTGCGCCGACGGCGTCCCGGCTTGGGCTGGGTCGTGCCCGGCTTGTGACCTCCGCCACCACCGCTGCCACCACGGCGGCGTCCGCCCCCGCGGTTTTTGGGTTTGGCATTGGGGTCGGCCAGTTGTTCCCAGGGGCGCCCCGAGGCCACGGGGATCGCGATCCCCATCACCTTCTGGATGTCCTTGAGTTCACCCATCTCGTCGGGGGCGCAAAAGGCAACGGCACATCCGTCGCGGCCCGCGCGCGCGGTGCGCCCGATCCTGTGGATGTAGTTTTCGGGCACATTGGGCAACTCGTAGTTATAGACATGCTTGACGTCCGGAATATCGAGGCCTCGCGCCGCCACGTCGGTGGCCACCAGAACACGGACCTCGCCGGCGCGAAACGCCTTGAGCGCCCGGTCCCGCTGACCCTGGCTCTTGTTGCCGTGAATGGCGGCCACGGCAAAGCCCGCCGCCTCCAGCCGTTTGGCCAGCTTGTCCGAGCCATGCTTGGTGCGCCCGAACACCAGCGCCAGTTCATCGCGGTGCTTGTCCAGCAATTCGATCAGCAATTCGGGCTTCTCCGCCTTGGCGATGAAATGCACCTCTTGCGTGACCTTGTCGGCGGCCTTGCCAGGGGGGCTGACCTGCACCCGCTTGGGATGGGTCAGGTAGCTCGCAGCGATCTCTTCCATCTGCTTGGGCATGGTGGCCGAAAACAGCATCGTCTGGCGTTCGTCCGGCAGCAACCCCGCGATCTTGCGCAGCGCGTGGATGAAGCCGAGGTCGAGCATCTGGTCGGCCTCGTCCAGCACCAGAAAGCGGGTCTGGTCCAGACGCAGCGCGCGACGGTCCAGCAGGTCGAGCAGACGCCCAGGCGTGGCGACAAGCACGTCGATGCCCCGCTCCAGCCGCTTGATCTGCGGGGAGATGCCCACGCCGCCCACGACGATGCCCACCTTGATCGGCGTGCCCGCCACCAGCGGGATCAGCGCATCGCGGATCTGACCGGCCAGTTCGCGCGTCGGTGCCAGAATCAGGCTGCGCACGGTCTTGGGATCGGGCTTGCCGCGCAGTTCCATCAATTTCGCCAGCAACGGCAGCCCGAAGGCGGCCGTCTTGCCGGTGCCGGTCTGGGCCAGCCCCAGCACATCGTGACCATCCAGAGCATGCGGAATCGCATGGGTCTGGATCGGGGTTGGGTCGGTAATGCCTTCATCTGCCAGCTTTTTCACCAGCGGGCCGGGCAGGCCCATTTCCTGAAACAGGTTCAAATTCTATCCTTCCAAGCCTGCGCGACACGCGCGCAAACCGTTGCGGGCCCGTATCTGCGGCCCCGACTTTCGTGGTGCGCCCGAACGCTCGCACGGCGGCATCATCGCCCCCGCACCGGATCGGCGCCTGGCCCCACGCGTGATTTTGGGATCATTGGTCGACATTCCGGTCTGTCTTGCGGCACGCTCTTGTGGCGGCCTGTCTGCTCACGCGGCAGGGAATGTCGGTTGCACGCTACATGAGGGGTCCGCGCAACAAAGTCAACCGCGCGCGGCAAAACTGGTGGAAACCGCGTATCATTCCCGTTATCCAACGGCCGGACGCTAAAGAACGGTAGACCATGTCCGACACAATCACAGACCGTTGCGAGGCCAAGGGCCTGCGCATGACCGGCCAACGGCGCACGATTGCGGCCGTGCTCGAGGAATCAGACGATCACCCGGATGTCGAGGAGCTCTATACCCGCGCCTCGACCCGCGACCCCAACATCTCGATCGCGACGGTCTATCGCACCGTCAAGTTGTTCGAGGAAGCGGGCATTCTCGACAAGCTGGAATTCGGCGACGGGCGCGCCCGCTACGAGGATGCGGAGCGTGACCATCACGACCACCTGATCGACATGAATTCAGGCGAGGTGATCGAATTCGTCGACCCCGAGATCGAGCAATTGCAGGAAAAGATCGCCGAGAAGCTGGGCTATCGCCTCAAGGGCCACCGGCTCGAACTCTACGGTGTGCCGATCAAGAAAAACTGAGGCGCATCAAGGCGCGGGGGCGGGCCCGCGGCGCAGGCGGCGTTCGCGGTGCACGATCATCAGCCCACCCGCCACGATCAGCAATGCGCCGGGCATCAGCGTGTCGATCGGGGTCTCATCGAAGAACAGCCAGCCAAGCACGAAGGCGATCGGGATGCCGAAATAGTTGAACGGGGCAAGATTGCTCGGCTCGGTCATGCGGAACGCGACCACGAGACACAGCACGGCACAGCCGCCGAACGTCCCCATCAGCACGATGAAGAGAAGATCGTGCAGACTGGCGATCGGCGTGAACTGACCGATCGCGACCGCCAGCAGGATGGCCCCCATTGCAGCCACCCCCGAGGAATAGAGGTTGAAAAGCGGCGTCGGCACGTCGGGGTCGATCAGGCGCGCGGTCACGCCGGTATAGGCATAAAGCACCGCCGCCCCGAGCGGCAAAAGCATGTGCCACGCAAACGCCTCGCTGCCGGGCTGCATGATCAGGATCACGCCGACGAAACCGACCGCGACCGCCGACCACCGCGCCAACCCGACCCGTTCGCCCAGGATGGGCACCGCAAGCGCCGTGGTGAAAAGCGCGATGGAATAGGAAATCGTCGTCGCCGTCGCAAAGGCCATGAGACCAAGCGACATGTAGAACATCAACTGCGCGAAAGTCACCGCCACCCCGCGCCCGACCGCCAGCCGCCATTGCCGGATCGACAGGCGGCGCCCGGCCTTGTGCCAGCCGGCACTCATCCACAGCGCGATGGTGCTGGGGATCAGGCCGAACAGGTTGCGATAGGCCGACAGTTCGGCCGCGCTGTAGACGGGCGACAGGTACTTGATGATCAGCCCCATCAGATCGAACAGGATAAGGGCCCCGATACTGATCAGGATCGCCAGCATCGTGTTGTTCGATCTGTCCTGCATGAAATGCCCGTTCGTGATGCGGCCCATGCACCAAGAACCTCATTTGCATTGGCATGTCGACTGAAAACGCCGGTCAAGTCACGGGTGATTCAAGCGCGGCCCGCAGCGGCGCCAGATGCGTTTCGTATTTTTCCCATCGTTTCGTCGAGCTGCGATAGACCGGCTGGCGCACCTGCCACCAGCTGGCGGTCTGAACCGCGCGGTCGCTCAGATGCGGGGTCGCGCAGGCCGGCTCCCATGACAGGTCCATCTCGGACAGGATGCGCCGCGCCGCGCCCTCGGTATCGGCAACGACCGCCTCGTAGCTGACATCGATGATCGGAACCGGCAGCACCGTTTTCCAGAAATCCATGATCGTATGGTACATCCGGTAGTAATGCCCAAGCCCCTCAAGGCTGAAGGAAAAGCCATGGCCGGGTTTGAAATTCTGGAAATAGCAGCTCAGGCAGGTATCCATCGGGTCCCGGCGGCAATGCAGGATCACCGGATCGCGGAACAGACAACAGATCAGTCCCAGATGCCAGAAATCCAGCGGCATCTTGTTGACCACGCGCGGCGCTGTGCCCCCGATCTCGGACAATCGTTTCAGATAGTGCCGGCCAAGGCCCCGGAACACGTCCTCCCCGACATGGGCCGCGCTTGCGGGATAAGGGACATCGCGCGTGGCATGCCGCTGCAGCGTCTGTGCGATCGCCGCGATATCGCCCAGTTCACCGGCGCCGTGCAGCGCACTGTGACACGACAGGATCTGTTCGGCCAGCGACGTGCCCGAGCGCGGCATGCCCACGATGAACACCGCCCGCCCGCCACAGGTCAGGGCCTGCGCGTTCCGCTCTGACAGAACGTCCGGGGTAAAGACCTGCCGCAAATCCCGCACGAGAGCCTCTGTCGCGGCGGGGTCATAGTGCACGCCCTTGGCCGCGTTGCCCCGTTGGTAATGGGCAAAGGCGCGGTCCGTCTCCCTGAGGTCGTCATACAGCTTTCCGGCGGCGAAATGCAGGAACACCTTGTCCGTATCCGGCCAACCGCCCCGCGCCACAAGCGCCTCGATCTGGTCGGTCAGCGGATCGGGATGGCGCAGCTTGACGATCGAGGACATGTTGTAGAACGCCTCGGCATAATCGGGCTTCAGCCGGATCGCCTCGCGCAGATGGCCCTCGGCGCGCTGCACCTGCCCGCGCACCGACAGCACGATCCCGAGGTTGTGATGAAACTCCGGCTGCCTCGGCGTCAGGGCGACGGCCGTTTCCAAAGACGCCTGCGCCTCGTCATGACGGCGCTGCTCGAAAAGGGCGAGCCCCAGAATGTGATGCGCCCCGCCGGAGTCAGGCCGCGCGGCGATGGCCCGGCGCGAAAGCGCCTCGGCACCGGTGTAATCCCTCGCCTTGTGCAAGGTCGTGGCCTCTGCCACCAGAGTGTCGACTGTTGCTGTCATCGCCTGCCACCTGCCCTGTCACCTTGGCCGAATTGCGGCCACACTTGCCAATTTGCAAGGCCGCGCCTACAGCTTGCCCCGACCTTACCCCCGGAGCGTCGAATGGAAAACCTGCGCGGCATCCTTCTGGTGATCGTCGCCATGGCGGCCTTCACGGTCGAGGACATGTTCATCAAGACACTGTCATCGGCGATCCCGGTCGGGCAGATCCTCATGATGCTGGGTATCGGCAGCGCCACGATCTTCGCGCTCTTGTCGCGGCGTGGCGGGCAGCGTCTTTTTGCGCCGGCGGCCTGGCGACCGGTGTTTTTCCTGCGCGCCCTGTGCGAGGCCGTGGCGGCGATCTGTTTCACGACCGCGCTGTCACTGGTGGATATCTCGGTTGTCGCCTCGGTCTTTCAGGCGACGCCGCTGGTTATCACGATGGGTGCTGCGCTCTTTCTGGGCGAACAGGTCGGCTGGCGCCGCTGGAGCGCGATCTGCCTTGGTTTCATGGGCGTGCTGCTGATCATCCG
>JANSYB010000558.1 GCA_024742655.1 Paracoccaceae bacterium
AGCGTGTCGGTGTAGATCGGCGCATAATCCGCGCCGCGCCAGAACCCGTTTTCCTTTGCGTAGGCCTCGACCAGCTGCACGCGACCCTCGTCGCGGCCGGTGTTGCGCAGGTATCGCAGGGTTTCGTCGTCGATCGGGAAAAAGCCGCAGGTCGCGCCGTATTCGGGGGCCATGTTGGCGATGGTCGCCCGGTCGGCCAGCGGCAGGGTATCAAGGCCAGAGCCGTAGAATTCCACGAATTTGCCGACAACGCCCTTTTCACGCAGCATCTGAACGACCTTCAGCACGAGGTCGGTGCCGGTCGTGCCTTCGATCATCTGGCCGGTCAGTTCAAAGCCCACAACCTCGGGGATCAGCATCGAAATGGGCTGACCCAGCATCGCGGCTTCGGCCTCGATCCCGCCGACGCCCCAGCCCAGAACGGCTGCGCCGTTGACCATGGTCGTGTGGCTGTCAGTGCCGACAAGCGTGTCGGGATAGGCGACGGTTTCGCCATTCTGATCCTCGTCCGTCCAGACGGTCTGGGCCAGATATTCAAGGTTCACCTGGTGGCAGATGCCGGTGCCCGGGGGCACCACGCGGAAATTGTTGAACGCGCCCTGACCCCATTTCAGGAACTGGTAGCGTTCCATGTTGCGCTCATATTCGCGATCCACGTTCATCTGGAACGCGCGCGGATTGCCGAACTCGTCGATCATGACCGAGTGGTCGATCACCAGATCGACAGGGTTGAGCGGATTGATCTGCTGGGCGTCGCCGCCCAGTGCCTTGATCCCGTCGCGCATCGCGGCAAGGTCGACCACGGCCGGCACGCCGGTGAAATCCTGCATCAGGACGCGGGCCGGGCGATAGGCCAGCTCGCGGTTGGCCCTGCCGCCATTCGCGGCCCATTCGGAAAAGGCCTTGATGTCGTCGGTCGTGACGGTCTTGCCGTCCTCGAACCGTAGCATGTTTTCCAGCACGACCTTCAGCGCGGCAGGCAGTTTGGAGAAATCCCCAAGCCCGGCCTTTTCGGCGGCGTCGATGGAATAATAAGCCACCGAACTGCCACCGGCAGTCAGTGTCTTGCGGGTTTTGGCGGTGTCATGGCCGACGGTAATGGGCATCTCTGGCGGTCCTTTCGAGGGTAAGGCAGGAATGGCTGGCCTGCTTCTGACCCAATCGACAGAGTCGATCAAGAGGGCGAAGCAAATTTTTGTATACTATTGCACACAATCGATGCATTTTTCAAGCCTCACCCTCGTCTCTCGAAACGTTGATTGGTTATTACGGTGAGCAGGCCATATTGAGTCGCTCTGAGATAACCCTGATACGAGCCGAGGATCACCCATGCGACATTTGCTGAGCTGGATCGCCGCTGCCCTGATTCTGTCCCTGCCTGCGCAGGCGGATGACAGGCCGGTCGTGGTCGAACTGTTCACGTCGCAGGGGTGTTCTTCCTGTCCACCGGCCGACAAGTTTCTGCATAAACTGGCGGACAGGGATGATGTCATCGCTCTGGCCATGCACGTGGACTATTGGGATTACATCGGCTGGAAGGACAGTTTCGCCTCGCCGGCCTTCACCGCGCGGCAACGCGCATACGCGCGCGAAAACAACCGTCGCATGATCTATACGCCGCAGATGATCGTCAACGGGGGCGATCATGTTGTGGGCAACCGGCCAATGGATGTCACGGACGTGATCGACCGGCACCGCGGTCAGAAGGAAACCATCTCTCTGTCTGTGGCCCGCAGCGGTGAGATTCTGACCATCTCGGCCATTCCGGAGGCGCGGCTCAAGGGGCCGCTCTCCGTTCAGCTGATCCGCTACCGTCCTCGCGCAACGGTGGACATCACACGCGGTGAGAATGCCGGACGGACGCTCAGTTACGCCAATATCGTGACCGACATAAACCTGCTGCAAAGCTGGGATGGACGGGCCCCTCTCAGCATTCAGGCAAAGGTTCCGGGTGATCTGCCCGTTGTCGTTCTTGTCCAGCAGGGCCGCCACGGCACGGTCGAGGCCGCCGCGATTCTGAGATAGGGGCCTGCCGCAAAACGCGGCTTCATCGAGGATTGTGCGAAAATGACCTGCACAGTCCAAGGGTGCCAATGACGATCGTGATCATTTGGTGGGGGCACAGTGCTTCGTGTTGCCGTGGCCCGGCTGATTGACACGCGTGACGCACTTCACTACTGCCGCCTCACTTTCTGCAATTGCGATGGTGAACCGCGTGATCATTCAAATCCCGTCTTTGTCTTGGCGTCTTGTGCCGAATTTTATCAAGGTGAGCGCCGGCATTGGCCTGATTGCCCTCGTCGCGGCCTGTTCCAGCCCGGGTGCGAACGCGCTCAGCAACCCCAATTACTTCCTGGCCAAGGTGAACAAGAAGGCACAGGTGATGTCCGGTCAGTACAACCCG
>JANSYB010000526.1 GCA_024742655.1 Paracoccaceae bacterium
CCGTGGTCGCGGATGCGTCTGCGGCATCCATCTTGCCGGTCAGTGTCCTGAACTGCGCCAGGGTGATCTCGGAGGTACGGCATTCGGCCGTGGCGGCGGTGTCGCCCGAGGCGGGCGTGAACGGCGTCACGCAGGTTCCGGCCAGATCGGAGGCCAGGATATTCGTGGTGGTGTGCAGATCGTTCTGCGCGTGGCGGCAGACCAGTTCATGGTCCTTGGTAAAGGTCACGTCGCATTCCAGAATGCCCGCCCCCATGCGCGCCGCCGCACGGTTCGATTCCACTGTGTGCTCGGGGAATAGCAGCGGTGCCCCCCTGTGGCCGATTGAAAAATCGGAACGCGCGGGCGTCTGTCCAAGACACGCGCTCAGCGTGTCCTTGAGCGGGCCATCGGCCATCCGGTCGATCAGGTAGGCGGGACGCGGGCCATAGGTGATCTGGTCCGCGGCAAAGGCCGGCGCGGTCAGCGCAAGGGCAAGCGTGGGCGTGGTGAAGAAACGCATCGGAAGGTCCTCTTGTTGGATTGACCGGTCAACTCAACCGACGGTTCCCAAAGCAACCGTGACGCTTTGCCGAAAGTTCCGTGACAATCGCGCTCAGGCCCGGGCCCGCACGGCCCCGTCATTGCCGGCCACGATCTTGTTGCGCATGTCCTGCGCCATCCCCGCCTGCAGGGCATTGGCGATGGTGGGGCGGTCCTCCTTCAGGCGCGCAATCTTGTCGGGCTCGACCCGCCAGACCCGCGCGGGCGCCAACAACCTGACATCGGCCGAGGCCAACCCGTCCCCGAACACCGACATCTCGCCGATATAGTGCCCCGGGGATATGCGGGTCACCTCCTGCCCGTCCACCTCGACCGACGCCTCGCCCGCCGCCAGGTAGACCAGGAAATCCGGCGGCTGGCCCTGCGCGGTCAACTGTGCGCCCGCGGGCAGGTCATCCCACCGTCCAAGGTCAAGCAGGTGTCGGCACCGGCCCGGCGACAGGCCCGCAAGGCGCGCGGCGACGAAATCCGCCTCCTCCGTCGAGAACCTCGCCGACCGGTCACGCCGCCACAGCAGGTAGAGCTGCACCAGGTTGACCAGCAGCAGCGCCCCCTCCCAGAACACGCCGACGGGGTTGCGCAGCCAGACCAGATCATAGGCGATCCCGACAAGCGCAGAGGCGATGACGAACAGGCGCAAATAGGTGATATCCCGCATCATCATCGAGATGATCAGCAGGACATAGGACAGGTGGCCGACGAAACCGCCCGTCGAGAAGGCGGCATTGATCCAGTAATCCACGGGAAGCAATCAACTTTGTAAAAGGCTAAAGTCTGTGTTCGACGATAGGGCCAGCGTGCTGCCCGCGCAAACATTATTGGCGTGCCCTGATCGCCTTTCGGTCATTGCACCGTTGACAGAAGCCGACATTTCGCCGGTCGCATTCAGGCAAGCAGGCCGACACGGCTGTCGCCAAGGTTTCCTTGCAAGGAGGAGCCCGGCATGAACATTCATTACAGCGACACCCGCAAGATCGACCCCACGCGGGGGGACAGGCTGGGCGACAACACTCCCAACGACGCCGACCGCATCGAGATCGGCCCCACGCGGCTGGCCTTCGGCGAATGGGAGGCCGCCGGCCTGCAACTGCCCGATCTGCAGGCGATGCGCCGCTACAGGTGGGAGCGCCTGACGCGCTTCATTCAGGATCGCGGCTATGCCGGGCTGCTGGTGTTCGATCCGCTCAACATCCGCTACGCCACCGACAGCACCAACATGCAGCTTTGGAACACGCATAACCCGTTCCGCGCGGTTCTGGTTTGCGCCGATGGTTACATGGTGATCTGGGATTACAAGAACTCGCCGTTTCTGAGCACATTCAACCCGCTGGTGCGCGAACAGCGCTCGGGCGCGGACCTGTTCTATTTCGACCGGGGCGACAAGGTCGACGTGGCGGCGGATGTCTTTTCCAACGAGGTGCGCCTCCTTCTGGAAGAACACGCCCCCGGCCACAAGAAGCTGGCCGTGGACAAGATCATGCTGCATGGGCTGCGCGCGCTCGAGGCGCAGGGCTTCGAGATCATGGAAGGCGAGGAACTGACCGAGAAATGCCGCGCCGTAAAGGGCCCGGACGAAATCCTCGCCATGCGCTGCGCCTCGCATGCCTGCGAAACCGCCTGCGCCGAGATGGAGCGGTTCGCCCGTGAAAACGTCCCCCTCGGCCAGACCAGCGAGGATGACATCTGGGCCGTGCTGCACGCCGAGAATATCAAACGCGGCGGCGAATGGATCGAAACCCGGCTGCTGACCTCGGGGCCGCGCACCAACCCGTGGTTTCAGGAATGCGGCCCACGCATCGTGCAGAACAACGAGATCGTGGCCTTCGACACCGATCTGGTGGGCAGTTACGGCATCTGCGTGGACATCTCGCGTACCTGGTGGATCGGGGATCGCAAACCGACCGATGACATGGTCTATACGATGCGCCACACCCATGAGCATATCATGACCAACATGGAGATGCTGCGCCCGGGCGTGACCATTCCAGAACTCACCGCCAATTGTCATCGTCTGGACGAGAGGTTCCAGAACCAGAAATACGGCTGCCTGATGCACGGCGTGGGCCTGTGCG
>JANSYB010000555.1 GCA_024742655.1 Paracoccaceae bacterium
GGCAAACAGCTGAGCGCCACACCCCATAGCGCAAGATGCACCCAGACCTGCGCGCGCACGGGCAGGTGGCGTGTCAGAAGATGCGCGTAGAGATATCCACCGATCAGCATCGTCTGGAAAAACAGCATCGCCGTGGTCCAGACCGCGGGTGATCCGCCGATCTGGGGCAAAACGATCTTGGCGAACAGTGGCTGCACGAAAAACAGCAGCGAGGCACTAAGAAAGATCGTTGCAATGAAGAGCAACGGCACGACCCATGTCGCGCGCGGTGTCTCTGTGACGCCTGTTACCTGCATGCCTGGCCCTCAAAACGACTGTTTGGCACGAGGCATGCCGGAAAAAGGCGATGAAAATGAGGCGCGGGGCGTGTGAAAATCGGGCCATTGGCCCGGCGGGGTCAGCCCCAGCGTGCCTCAAGCTTCTCGATGGCCGCGATGCGTTCCTGCGTTTTGGGGTGGCTCATCAGCCAGGCGGGCATGGCACCGGCGCGCGCCTCGGTCAGGGCTTCGAGCTTCTCAAAGAGGGATTTCTGCGCCTGTGTGCCGATCCCGGCCTTGGTCAGCAGGGCGGCGGCGTATTCATCCGCCTCGTATTCGTCGCCACGCGACAGGCGCGCCGCCAGCAGCGAGGTCAGCGCATTGGCGATCCACACGCCCACGCCGGGAATGAAACGCGACAGCACCAGGGCCAGAGCGGTGCGCAACGCGTTCTGACCCGAAAAATCGATCATCCGGCGCCGGGTATGGCCAAGGGCAACATGGCCCAGTTCATGCGCGATCACGCTGGTCAGTTCCTCGCCGGTGACCTCGCCATTCTGGAACTTGCGGTAGAAACCGCGGGTAATGAAAATGCGCCCGTCCGGTGCGGCAAGCCCATTGACCGGGTCGATCTCGTAGATATGCACCTTGATCCGGGGCAGGTCGAGGGCTGCGGCCAGACGATCGGTCAGCGCCTTGAGGCGCGGATCGGCCAGCTCGGAGGAGCGCGCGTCAAGTTCCCGCTGCGTCCGCCAGACAGAGAACCGGAACATCACCAGCCCGTACAGGATGGCCAGAAGGATCGGGGTGAACTTGAACATGACTTGTATATGGGGCAAGCGGCGGCGCGCGACAAGCCGGACAGCTTATCGCACCAGCAAGTCCAGCGGCTGGCGCGACAGGCGCTCGACCCCCGTCTCGGTCACCAGAACCGAATGGCCCGGGCACATGGCCAGTCCGGCCTCGGCATCCATCAGGATCATGTGCAGGAAAAACACCTGTCCGGCCTGCATGATCAGGGGGTTGCCCTCGTAGAACATGGGGAAATCCACCCAGATCGGGTTGTAGACCGCCCCCATGCCATAGCCGCAGGCCTGCATGCGCGCGCCGTTCAGGCCATACTCATCCAGAACGCGGGCATGGGCGTCAAAGACATTGCCCATCGGGTCGCCCGGTCGGATGGCGGTCTCGCAGGCCTCGAGTGCCGCCACCGCGGCCTCGTGCATGTGTTTTTGTCGGTCATCGGGTTTACCGATGATCACAGTGCGCATCATCGCCGCGTGATAGCGCGCAAAGGCCCCGGCCCATTCCCATGTCATCTGGTCCTGCGCCTCCAGATGCCGCCGGCCCGAGTGATAACGCGACAAAAGCGCGTTCGGACCCGAGCCGAGGATGAATTCGTTGCCCGCGTAATCGCCGCCGCCCTTCAGCACGGCACCCTGCATGGCGGCAAGGATATCGCCCTCGAAGGCGCCCGCGCGGGTTTCGGCAAGGCCTGCATCCATCGCGTCATCAGATAGTTGCGCGGCGCGACGGTGCATCTCGATCTCGGCCGGGCTTTTGACGCGGCGCAGCGCGCGGATCAGGTCGGAGTGGTCATGCAGGCCGGGCAGGGCGCCGCGCAGCAACTGACCATTGTGGTCGGTCAGCCCCGCGGTGTCGGATTCAAAGCCAAGCTGCCCGCCCGCCACGCCCAGATCGCTCAGCAGCGCTTTGAGATGCCGGGCGGGGTTGGAGCCTTCGTATTCGGGCCAGACATGCACATGGTCGGCGTCCAGCGTCGAGGTACGCCGCGCCTGCAACCGGTCGGGCATCCGTGTCATCAGGTGCAGATCGCCCCCGGCCGTCAGGACCATCGCCTGGAACATCGCAAAACCGAACGTGTCGTAGCCGCATAACCAGTAATGGCTTTCGGGTGCGAAAAGGATCATCGCATCCAGACCGGCCTGCTGGACGGCCTGCGTGGCGCGCGTCTGCCGCGCGGCATATTCAGCGTCGTCGAAATGAAATGGCATGGCGGCCCCCGGGCAATGGCACGGCGTTTCCCGTGCGGTCAGGCCGCGATCAAATGGGCAATCGGGTGCAAGCGCAATAAGCAATCGGCACCCCGGCACGTCCGTTTGCGACAAAAGCCGGGTTTGGCGGTTGCGGCCGCGCGGACATTCTGGTTGAC
>JANSYB010000238.1 GCA_024742655.1 Paracoccaceae bacterium
TCCGGGCGCAGGATAGGCCCGGCGAGGTCAATCGAAAGTCATGCTTGCGAAAGCACTGGTTAGCGTCAGGCTAAGGTGCGCCACCGGGTCATGGCAATGCGCTGTTTCCGACACCGGGCAGATCACCGGACCGGATAAGGAGCTGCCCCAGTTCGACGAAAGCGCGCACCGCATGGGATTTATCCGCCCCCGGCGCCATCAGGTAGCCCATGTGCAGCGGGCGAACCGGCCCCGTCATCGGGATGAAGCGCAAGGGCTTACCATCGGGCGACATGGTGTTGAGCAGCCGGACATTCGCGATGGAATAGCCATAACCGTTCGCCACGAGGCTGCGCATCACCGCCATGTCGCGGGTTCGTTCCGCGATGATCGGGCGGGTCCCGGTGCGCTCGAAGAAGGACAGGAAATAATCCGCGCTGATCGGCAGATCGAGCAGCACCATGGCATGCCCGGTCAGATCCTCGACGCTGACCTCCGGGCGATCGGCAAGGGGGTGCGTTTCACTGACAATGACAAAGGGTGGCAGCTTGGCCAGCGGCACGAAAGTCAGGTCCGAGGGCACATCCAGATCGTAGGTCAGCGCGATGTCGATATCCGAGCGGCGCAGCGCGCTGAAAATCTCGACCTGGTTGAGTTCGAACTGCCTCAGGCGCACGTCGGGGAAAGCGGCCTCGAACCGGCGGCGCAGCGTCGGCAGAACGACCTGCGCGAAGGTCAGAAGACAGCCCACCGCCATCGGCCCGCGCACCGTGCCCGAAATGTCACCGGCCAGGTCCATCAGACTGTTGGCCTCGCGCAGCACCAGACGGGCCTGATCCATCATCTGTCGGCCCGCCTGCGTCAGCGACAGGCCCTGCGCGTGGCGACGCACGAAAAGCGGCAGCCCGAATTCCTTTTCAAGCTGGGTGATGGCCGCCGAGATCGAGGGCGATGACACGTTCACCTTTTTCGCGGCCATGGCGATGCTGCCGGTCTCGCCCACCGCCACGAAATACTCCAGTTGCCGGAGGGTGTATCTCAGCATTGCCTGTCCCAGTGGTTACGCAGGGCTGCAACAGTGGCGCCGATACGCCACGTTTTCAAGCCGCCGAAACCCCATGGTCGCGGGTCATGTCATCATGCGCAAGCCACAGCAGGAAATCACGGATTGTTCCTTCGTAGTCATCTCCCGCCAAAGGCCCCGATCTGGCGTGATGAGATCCAAGCGACACCTGCATGCGCTCCAGCTTTTCGCGATCCTCGCGGTTGACCTCGTCCCAAAGCGCGATGCGCTGTGCAACGGTGTCGGCGTCCAGATCGTCGCCGTAGACCGACATGGTCCATTTCACCTGAATCTCGTTCACGCTGCGCGGAAAGATCATAAGCGAAACCATAAGGCTGGCTGCCTGGCTGGCCACCTGCGCGGGGAAGCGGGCAAACAGCGTCGAGCGCTGCCGCTCGGCATCGCTCAGCCCCGGTGCGCCGTTTCCTCGTGAAGGGATATCAACAGGGTAATTCGCGTGATAGCTGGTGAAACCCGGCCCCGAGGCAGATTTTTTGGCCAGTCCGGTGGGCGTGTAGCCATGCAGCGTCTGCGGGTGGACCACCGACAGATGATAGCCTTCCATGAAGTTCTCGACGAGACATTTCCAGTTGGTGCGCCAAACTTCTTGCGCGTGATGGACCAACCGGAAGGTTTCGGTCTCATAGGGCGCCAGAAGATTGTCCAGCGCCTGTGCCTCGGTTCCAAACGGGGCCGCCACGGGGTTGAGCGAGGCATAGATGAACCCACGCCAGACCTGCACGGGGAACCCATGCAACCGGCACGCAGCGGCATCAAAGCCCGCGTTTTCCATGCGCGGCGCGCGCAAGAGCGCGCCGTCCCGGGCATAACTCCAGGCGTGGTAGGAACAGACAAAGCGTTTCACATTGCCGCGCCCCTCGGCGAGCGGCATGCCACGGTGCAGGCAGAGATTGGCAAGCACGCGGATTTCCCTGTCATCGCCCCGCACCACCAGCAATGGCTCGTTCAGCAACTGCACCGTGAAATAATCGCCCGGCTCGGGGACCTCGTCGACCCGGCCAAGACAATGCCAGCCATCCCGCAACACGGTCGCGCATTCCCAGTCGAAAAACGTGGGATCGGTGTAGAAATGGCCCGGCAGGCCGAACGACCGATCAGCGGGCAGGGCCGCAAGATCCTGCAAATTCCGCCGCATATCCTCAATGCTTGGCATGGCACCGGTCTCCCTTGGGCGCTACTCGTCTCCCGGCACGCCATAGCTTGGTGCGATTTCGGGGTTGAGGGCGCGGTTGATGTAGTCGTTCATTTGCGGGGCATAAGCCGTCCAGAGCGCGCGCAGCTTTGCCACCGGGCACGCCTCGTCCCAATCGACGCGCAGATCGACCAGAGGCCATGGCTGGACGTCAGCCACCAGCAGGCAGGAAGAATGCACCGGACCCGCCTCGCCCCCGCCTTCGTTCAGGCCGGCCTCGAGCGCGGTCAGAAGGCGTTCGGGCAGGTCCATCTGCGCGTTGGCCTCGAAACTGGCGGTCACGACGCCGGGCAGTTTCTCGTCGGCCAGCAGGTTGCCCGCCGCGATACAGCCCTGCCCCATCGCCTCGGCATGGCGGCCAAGCGTGTTGCCGCCCGAGAACAGCGCCGTGTTGCCCGCGTGATCGACCACGGCCACCTGCCGGTAGTCGGGAAATTTCTCTTGTGCCAGGACGGCGTCCAGCGCCTCTTGCGCCGTGGCGCCGCCCTCGATCCGGTCCAGCACATCGTTGCCGATCGACGGCATGGTGACGTTCTGCGTGGCCACCGCACCGACACCGGCACGCACCCAGGGACAACGGCTGCCAACGGCGATCGACGATGTGGTGATGGCAACACCCACCTGCCCCGTGCGCCCGCAGCTCCCCGTGATCGAAAAGGTCATGTCAGTCCTCGTCCGGTATCACGGCGGTCGCGTCGATCTCGACCAGCCATTCGGGCCGCGCCAATGCCTGAACCACAAGCCCGGTGGAGACCGGGTGCACGCCCTTGATGTATTCGCCCATCGTCCGGTAGACCGCCTCGCGGTGGCGCACGTCTGTGATGTAGACCACCACCTTGACCAGGTGCTCCATCCGGCCGCCCGCCTCTTCGATCAGCTGGCGGATATTCTGCATCACCTTGTGGGTCTGCTCGGCCGGGTCGTGGCTGTCGAGGTTGACGGCATCGTCGAGGTTCTGCGGGCATTGCCCGCGCATCCAGACCGTCCGCCCTCCGCGTGTCACGACGGCCTGGCACAGGTCATTGTCGAGGTTCTGTTCGGGATAGGTATCGGACGTATTGAACCTGCGTATCCGGGTATGGGCCATTCGCGGTCTCCTGTTGCGGGGCGGTCGGGGTCAGGTCGCACCCTCGATGCGGGACATGAGGTATTGCGCAAAATCGTAGTTCGGGCGTTCGAGATGGGACAGGTGCCCCGGTTGGGCCGCGTCCGAGCACAGACCCCGATACACCTTCTCGGTGCAGCCGCGATCCTCGACATTGACCTCGTCCAGAAGGGTCTTGAGATCAAAGAAGTTCTGCTGAGCGTCGGGGTCATCGGCGTAGTCGTCCGACATGCCCCCGCCAAAGCGGATATGCACCTGTCCCGGCCCCTTGGGATGCAGTGACAGGTACCAGAAATAGCCCGGTGTCAGTGTGATCAGAAGGCTGGGATAGGCCGCGATCAGAAAGGTCATGCGCCGCTCGTCACCCTTAAGACGGGTATTGGAGGGATGCGCCATGGCGATGCGCAGAGAGTCGTCCTTGAGGATCGTGTGGTAGTTGAATGCCGGCAGGCCCGGCGGGCAGATCATGTCCTCAAGCTTGCTCAACCCGCCGATCGTGCCTGCATGACAGACCGGCAGGTGATAGCTTTCCATGAAATTTTCGGCCAGCACCTTCCAGTTGGTGTTCCAGACATGCTCTTCGAAAAAGGTTTCGGTGTAGTTGGTCATGTCATAGCCGCCGACCAGCTCTTCGAGATCACGCAGCCTCTCGGCCACCGGTTCGGCCTCGGGGTTCAGGGTCACGAAGACCCAGCCCAGCCATTCCTCGCACCGCACCGCGGGCAGGGTATAGGCGTCCTTGCAGAAATCCTTGTTGAGCCCCATCGCCGGGGCCCCGCGCAACGCGCCGTCGAGGTTGTAGGTCCAGGCGTGGTACGGACAGACGATCGACCGGGTATGACCGCGCCCCTCCAACAGCGTGGACATCCGGTGCAGGCAGACATTCGACATCGCGCGCACCCCGCCATCCGCATCGCGCAGCACCAGGATGGGCTGGCCCGCCAGATCGCAGGTCATATAGTCGCCGGGCTGTGCCAGCGACCCGGCGCGCCCGACGCAGAACCAGTCTTGCCGGAACACCCTGTCCAGTTCCACCTGCGCGAAGGCCTCGGACGTGTAGACCGAGGGCGGCATGGCGCGGGCCCGTTCGAACGGCACACTGACATTGGCGCGAAGCTCTGCAACGGGATCGGTCACGGGGTGATCTTTGGCCATCTGCCTTTTCCTATGCTGTGGCGTCGCTCAAGCGTCTTAGCGCTTGGCGGCCGAAGGGGAGTATGCCTGATAAGTGCGTTTCGTGGCAATGTGGTCTGCAAGGAACCGGGCATCGTGCCAGACGCCCCAGATAAAGGACGATCCCCGCCGCGTCAGCCATGGCAGGCCGAGGAAATAGATACCCGGCTCCTTGCCCACGCCGCGTTCATGGATGGGACGGCCGTTGTCGTCGAACGTGTCCACCTTGAGCCAGCTGTAGTCCAGCGCATAGCCCGTGGCCCACAGGATCGTGGAAATCCCCGCCTCGGCCAGATCGAGCTCAAGGATCGGGTTGATCACGCAATCGGGATCGGGCAACAGGGCGTGCGCCTGCGGTTCCTCGGGCAGGTCCAGACCGTTGCGCGAGACATAGGCATCGGCCTCTTTCAGCATGTTCAGGTAATTGGCGTCCCCCGCCGCGATATTGTCGGCCAGTCCGGGGGCAAAGCTGAGCA
>JANSYB010000740.1 GCA_024742655.1 Paracoccaceae bacterium
GCACGGGCTGCCCAACACGCTTGGCGTGACCATGGAGATGATGATCCTGCATGGTCAGGCGGTCGCACGTGGCCTGACAACCGCGATGCTGGTCGTGGACATGCCGTTTGGTTCCTACGAGGAAAGCCCGGCGCAAGCCTTCCGAAACGCGGCGCGGATCATGGGCGAAACGGGGGCCGCCGCGGTCAAGCTCGAAGGCGGGGCGCATATGGCCGAAACGATCGCCGTTCTCGTTGCCCGCGGGGTGCCCGTGATGGCCCATATCGGGTTGACGCCGCAATCGATCAACACGCTGGGCGGCTACAAGGTACAGGGCCGCGACGACAGCGCCGACCGGCTCATGGCCGACGCCCGCGCGGTCTCGGATGCCGGCGCCTTTTCGGTCGTTCTCGAAAAGGTGCCCGCCTCGCTGGCCGACCGTGTGACCGAGGCTATCGCCATTCCCACCATCGGCATCGGCGCCTCGGCAGGCTGCGATGGTCAGATCCTGGTGCATTACGACATGCTGGGCCTGTTCACCGAATTCAAACCAAAATTCGTCAAGCGATACGCGCGTCTGGGCGAGGAGGCCGAAGCCTCCATCAAGGCCTATGCCGATGACGTGCGCGCGCGCGCATTCCCGGCCCCCGAACATACCTTCGCCGACAAGGCCCCATCGAAATGACCGCCCCCATCCTGCGCACCCTGCCAGAGCTGCGCGCCATGACCCGGCCCTGGCAGTTGGCGGGCGAAACCATCGGTGTGGTCCCCACGATGGGGGCGCTGCATGACGGGCACCTGTCTCTGGTGGCCGTCGCGAAAGACGTCTGCGACCGGGTAATCGTCACGATCTTCGTGAACCCCAGGCAGTTCAACAATCCCGAGGACCTCGAAAACTACCCGCGGACGGAACACGAAGACGCCAAAAAGATCGACCGCTTCGAGGTCGACGGCCTCTGGGTGCCGGACGGCGAGCAGATGTATCCGCGAAGCTTCGCCACCACCGTCTCCGTCACAGGCCTCACCGACGTCATGGAAGGCGCGCACCGTCCCGGCCATTTCGACGGCGTCGCCACCGTGGTGACCAAGCTTTTCACCCAGACATCGGCCACCGACGCCTTTTTCGGTGAAAAGGACTTCCAGCAGCTTCTGGTGGTGCGCCGCATGGCCGCCGATCTCGATCTGCCGATCACCGTGCATGGCTGCCCCACGATCCGCGACATCGACGGGCTGGCGCTCAGTTCACGCAACCTGCTCCTGAGTGACCGCGCCCGCACGGTCGCACCACGCCTGCACGAGGAAATGGGTGGCATCGCAGCGGGGCTGGCGGCCGGCGACGCCTTCTGCGCCCTGCGCGCCGCCGCGGTGGACAGGCTCGAAAAGGCGGGCTTTTCCGAGGTCGAATACCTTGCCCTCCACGCCCAGGACGATCTGGCCCAACTCGACGCCCCCACCCGCACCGCGCGCCTTTTCGCGGCGGCCCGGCTGGCGGGCGTGCGGCTCATCGACAACATCGCCGTGTGAAACGCTCTGC
>JANSYB010000114.1 GCA_024742655.1 Paracoccaceae bacterium
AGACCAGCCGCATCAGAAGCGGCTCATCGGGGTCGCCCGAGCCCAGTGGCCCCTCGTAGAGACCATAGACCGCCCCCGCGTCATGCAGACGTTGATGGATCCGGCGTGGCAGCCGTGCAAAGATCATGTTGGCCTGCGGTGGCGCGGCGAACTGGCAATCCGACGTACCCCTCAGCCCTTCGGCCAGCAAGGCACAGCGCGCGTTGGCCATACGCGCGGCGTCCAACCACGCGCCGTCCGTCAGGTAGCCCACCATCTGCGCGGAAAGGTAGCGATGCTTGGAAAACAGGTGCGCGGCGCGTTTGCGGCGCAACTCGAACTCCCACGCCCTGCTCGGATTGAACAGGATCACCGCCTCGACACCAAGGCATCCATTCTTGGTCCCACCAAAGCTGACCGCGTCGATCCCGGCCTTCCAGGTCATCTCGGCCGGTGTGCACCCAAGTGCGGCAATCGCGTTGGCAAAACGTGCCCCGTCTAGATGCACCGGCAGATCGTAGTCGGCGGCCACCGCGCTCAGCGCGGCCAGTTCCTCCAGCGTGTAGAGCCGGCCCATTTCGGTCACCTGCGTGACCGAGACCGGACCGCGCTGCGAGACATGCACATCGCCCAGTGTCCAGCCCTCGATCGCCGCGCGCAAGTCGTTGGGCGTCATCTTGTCATCCCGGCCCACAAGCGACAGTTTCGCGCCGCCGGTGAAAAACTCCGGCGCATGGCATTCATCGGTGTGGATATGCGCCAGAGGCGTGCAAAAGACCGTCTGCCATGGTTGCGCCAGCGTCGACAGTGCCAGCGCGTTGGCCGCCGTTCCCGTCGCGACGAAGAAAACCGCCGCCTCTGGCGCCTCGAACACCTCGCGCACCAGAGCGGTGGCCCGGGCGCTCAGGTCATCGGCGCCATAGGATGGCACATGCCCGGTATTGGCCCCGGCCAGGGCCGCCATCACCTGCGGCAGGGCCGGCCCGGTATTGTCAGAGGCAAGAAACATCAGGTTGGCTCCTCGATCAGGTGGTCTTCCCAGTCGTCCTCGTCGACCTCGAATTCGGCCACGGTGCGGTGCTGCATGGACACGCCCGCGTCATGCACGCTTTGCGCCTCGCCCGAGATCAGCGGATGCCAGTCATAAAGCGGCTGACCGTTCCACAGAAGCTTGTAGGCGCAGGTTTCGGGCAACCAGTAAAGGTGCTGTTCAATGGTCGTTGCCGTCAGGCTTATGCATTCCGGCACGAACTGGTGGCGTATCTCGTATTGTGAACAGCGGCAGGTCATGTCGTCGAACAGCCGGCAGGCCACCCGGGTCAGTGCCACCTCCCCGGTTTCCTCGTCCTCCAGCTTGTTCAGGCAACACTTGCCGCAGCCGTCGCACAGGGCCTCCCACTCGTTGCGGGTCATCCGGTCCAGCCGGGTCGTTTCCCAGTAACGCGGGCGCAACCCGGACCGGTCGATCGGATCGCTCATAGCGCGGACAGGATGCGCCGGGCGGCGTCACAATCGGCATCCATCTGGGCGATAAAGGCGTCGAGACTGTCGAAGGTCTCTTCTGGCCGCAGATACTCCACCAGCGCCACGGACAGATCCGCGCCGTAAAGATCGCCCGCGAAATCGAACAGGAAGGTCTCGATATTGGGGGTCTCACCGTGGAACATCGGCCTGACCCCAAGACTTGCGGCACCGTGGTAATGGCCCTTGTGCGGCCCGTCCAGCACATCCACAAGCACCGCATAGACGCCGAAACGCGGCGGGTGCAGCCCCTCGATCGACATGTTCGCCGTGGGATAGCCAAGCTCGCGCCCGCGCTGCTCGCCTCCGATCACCGGCCCGTCGATTCGATGCCAATGGCCCAGCATTGCAGCCGCGTCGCGTGTGCGCCCCTCGCTCAGCGCGGTGCGGATCGCGGTTGACGACACCTGTACGCCATTGCCTTCCAGAAGTGACGCGATGCTGACCCCGAAGCCAAGATCCTGCCCGAACCTCTCGAGGTCCGCGGCGGTGCCGGCCCGACCCCGCCCGAAACAGAAATCGGCGCCGACCACCACGTGACGCAGGCCCAGACCGTCACGGATCACCGCCCGCGCGAAGTCCTGCGGCGTCAATGCGGCCATCGCGGCGTTGAAATTCAATTCGTAGAGCGTCTCGACCCCCAGTTTTTCAAGCCGGTTGGCCCGGGCTTCGGGACTCATCAGGCGAAACGGGGGCGCGTCCGGGGCGAAGTATTCCCGCGGGTGCGGCTCGAAGGTCAGAATGCCCAGGGGCGCACCGATGCCTGCGGCCTCTCGGCGCGCGATATCGATCACCGACTGGTGGCCGAGATGCACGCCGTCGAAATTGCCGATGGCGACAGAGGCGCCCCGGTCCGCAGGGTCAAGATATGTGTAATCCCGTATGATCCGCATGGGGCGTTGCGTAGCCCCATGCGAAAGCCGGTGCAAGTCCCGGATAGAGCCTCAGGTCTGTCGCGGGCCGCGACGTTCGATGATGGCCTTGCGGATGGCCTCCCAGCGGTCGGCCTCGACGGTATTGCCTGCTGCGCGGTTTTCACGCGTCTTGCGGGCGGCCTCGGCTTCTGCCTTGCCGCCATGTGCGCTCAGAAGGGCCCGCGCATATTCTGCAGTCTGGATGGCGTCCATGTTCTGTTCCTCCCTTTTGCGATTCAACTGGGAGCAGTATACATGATTCTCTGACCATAGGGTGACAGCAGGCAGGGATTTGCCCACCGGGCCGCAGACCTTTATGTCGTCAACCGCGCCCACCGGCGCCATTGCCGCCATTTCCGTTGCCGCCGTTCCCGTTCCCGTTCCCGTTTCCGGCACCATTTCCATTCCCGGCGCCGTTCCCATTGCTGTTGCCTGCACCACCACCGGCATTGGCGTCGCCACCACGGCCCTGGTTGCCGGTCGCGCCTGAACTGGCGGGTGTGCTTCCCAGCTTGCCATGCGCGTTCCGCGTCATGACACCGTTCATCTCGTCCTCACCGGGCGTGTCGATGCTGCGGGCCTCGTTGTCATCATGGAACCGCGAGTTGACCTCGTCTTCGGGTCCGGCCCAAGGATTTGCGTGATCGGCCACCGCGGCAAGACCGGTACTGCTCAGCATTGCGGCAAGGATTGCCTTTGAAATCAGGTTTCTCGATGTCATTTCTGTCTCCTGTGACTGCCCCCAGGGCGCACAGGTATCGTGGATTTCCAGCGCAAAAAACATTCAAAAAATCGCATGTTTTATTCGGCGGATTTTTGCCGACGCAAGGCAGCTGAACACGCAAAAAGTTCTGGAAATCAGGTCAGTAGGGCGTGGTCAGTCGAATTTCCCGGTCGGCGCCAGAACCGTCGCTTCCCCGATCAGGACCTTTTTGCCATCGACCAGACAGCGACAATCCAGCTGCACCCGGCGCTTTCCATAATCGATGCCGATTACCTCGACCTCGGCCCGGACCATGTCGCCGGGGCGCACCGGGGCGAGAAACTTCAGGGTTTGACCCATGTAGACCGTGCCGTGACCGGGCAACTGCTCTCCGATGACGGCCGAAATCAGGCCGGCGGTGAGCATTCCGTGCGCGATGCGACCCTCAAAGATCGTATCCTGTGCATAATCGTCATCCATATGCACCGGATTGTGGTCGGTCGAGACCTCGGCGAACATGCGAATATCCTCGTCGGTCACAACCTTTTGCAGGCTGCGCACCATGCCCATCTCGATTTCTTCGATGGTGATGGTTCCGCGTGGCATGTTGTCCAACATTCGACCCTCCGGGCACTGACCAATGAGTAATTTTAAGACGCCAAAACGCCAAAGATTGGAACTTTATTACTTTGCAGGCGCAGAAAATCAAGTCTTAATTTACTCAGCGCAATCGCCCGATTGCGTAGGTTGGCGAAGACATTTCTTTTTCAAGATAAGCGCTTAATGCCGTTTTATCCGGCTGGTGCGCGGTTTTTGTTTCCTGCGCGGCCAACCCGCCAGTTATGAAAAGAGAATCGATATCTTCGCCCATTGCGCCCCGGATATCGGTCTGTGCCCCATCGCCGATGGCCAGAACCTGGGTGCGGTCGACCGACCGGCCAAGCGCGTCCAGCCGCCGCCATGCCAGGTCATAGATCGGCGGATGCGGCTTGCCGAAATACAGGCTCTCGCCCCCCATTTCGGTATAAAGCCGCGCCAATGCGCCGGCACACCATTCGCGCACCTCGCCCCTGTCCACGACGATATCGGGGTTGGCGCATAACAGCTTCAGACCCTTTTGTTTGGCATATAGAAAATCGGGGCGATTGACGGCTGGATCGGCTAGCGGATCGAAAGGCCCGCAACACACGATCCCCTCGGCGTGTTTGAGATCGACGCGCTCGATCTCGACGGGATCCTCGATAATGCCGAGCGGTTCGAAAAAGCCCGCATCGCGCTCCCATTCACCCATGAACCAGACCTTGCGACCGACCATGCCGCGAAACATCGCCGCGCGCGCACTGTCGCCGGAGGTCGCGATTGTGTCCCAGCACTCCTCGGGCACGCCGAAAAGCTTCAGCTGTTCTTCCACGCCGGCGCGCGGCTTGGGCGAATTGGTGAGCAACACGACCAGACCGCCGCCGGCGCGATAGGCCCTCAGCGCGTCCACGGCCTCCGGATAGGCCTGTACACCGTCATGCACACAGCCCCACAAGTCGACGAAAAGCGCCTCGTAGCGGTCCGAAATCTCGGCCAGGGATGAAATGATCTGTGTCATGACCGGGCCTTTCGCATCTTCCGCCTCTTCGCGGGCAGATATGGCAGGGCGCACCCCAAAAGGCCAGATGCCAGGGCTTGTTCCGGGTCTAAAAATGTCTAGGGGTTCCCGGGGAAACCCCAAGGTCTGATTGAATGCCAATCCTGGCCGTTGAGGCGCCGGCGCGCCGCTCTGGACGGCGCGATCAGTGGACCGTGACAGGTTCCATGTCGTTCTGACGGGCCAGCATGAAGGCCAGCTTGCGGTCGCGCACCAGCGCGAGGCGCTCTCCGTCGGCGTTGTGGACGGCATAAAGCGTGTCCAATTCGCCCACCTGGTCTTGCATGTCCTGCGGCAGGTCATCCACCTTCACGGCGCGGACATAGACGATGGGACGGTCCGTCTCGGACCCGAATTCGTAACGTGTATCCATGGCTCTTACCCCTTGTTTATCTTGATCCGCTGCACCACAGTTTCGGGCTGTGCGCGGGTCAGGTCCACATGCAGAAGGCCGTTTTCCATGATTGCCTCGCCCACCTCGACCCCATCTGCCAGCACGAAAGAACGCTGGAACTGGCGCGCGGCGATGCCGCGATGCAGGAAAACGCGCCCCTCGCTGTCGTCACGCTGACGCCCGCGAATGACCAGCTGGCGATCTTCGAGAGTGATTGCCAGATCGTCTTCGGCAAAGCCGGCGACGGCCAGCGTGATGCGATAGGAATTGTCCGATGTCTGTTCGATATTGAAGGGCGGGTAACCTTCGTTGCCGGACTTGGCGCTGCGTTCAAGCAAGCGTTCCAACTGTTCGAAGCCCAGCATATAGGGGTGAGACCCCAAGGATAGTTTCGTCATCGGCGCGTCCTTATTTCTCAAGCGACAGTCCGTTTTTCGCGCGGCCCCGTTTCGGCAGCCTGCGAGAGGAATATGGGTGTTCAAGCGGCCCCGCGCAAGGGCTTTGCCGAATGTGCAAAAGGGGCTATCATCCAAGTCTCGATTTTCAGAGGAATCGGGTTGCCATGAACATGTTGAACGATCTGTCGATGAAATCGGACGAGGTCCTGAAGGTGGAACTTGAGGAGTTCCGTCGCCAGCACCGCGATCTTGATGAGGCGATCGCCGCTCTTCAGGAAAAGGGCACCGGCGACACGTTCACCATAAAGCGACTTAAGCAGCAGAAGCTGCGCCTCAAGGACCGCATCACCTGGATCGAGGATCGTCTCTACCCTGATATCATTGCGTAAGCGCCCTTGATGCGTATAGTGCGCGCTCCGGAACAGAGGGCGCGATATGGGCACAGTACAGGTCGGCATCATCATGGGCAGCCAGTCGGACTGGGCCACGATGAAGAAAGCGGCGGACATTCTCGATGAACTGGGCGTGGCCTGCGAAGTCAGGATCGTGTCGGCCCACCGCACGCCGGACCGGCTGTGGGATTATGGCAAGACGGCCGTTGATCGCGGCCTCAAGGTCATCATCGCGGGTGCGGGCGGGGCGGCCCATCTGCCTGGCATGATGGCCTCGAAAACCCGGGTCCCGGTGATCGGCGTGCCGGTTCAGACCAAGGCGCTGTCGGGGGTCGACAGCCTTTATTCCATCGTTCAGATGCCGCGCGGCTTTCCCGTGGCGACAATGGCGATCGGCGCGGCGGGCGCGGCGAATGCCGGTCTGATGGCGGTGGCGATCCTTGCCAATGAGGATGACGCTCTGGCCAAGCGGCTGGATGAGTGGCGCGCCGCGCTTTCAGCCTCGATCCCGCAGGAGCCGACAGATGACTGAGCCACTCGAACCCGGTGCCGTGATCGGTATTCTTGGCGGCGGACAACTGGGCCGGATGCTGTCGGTCGCGGCAAGCCGTTTGGGCTTCAAGACCTGCGTGTATGAGTCGGGCGGCGATTGCCCCGCCAGCCATGTGTCCAACTATCATTTTCAGAAAAGCTACGAGGATGAGGCCGCCCTGCGCGATTTTGCGGCGGCGGTGGATGTCATCACCTATGAATTTGAGAACATCCCGACCTCGGCGCTCGACATACTGGAAGGGCTGAAGCCCGTCCGCCCGGGCCGCGAGGCGCTGCGCGTCAGCCAGGACCGGTTGACCGAAAAGGATTTCCTGACCGGTCTGGGCCTGACAACCGCGCCCTAT
>JANSYB010000021.1 GCA_024742655.1 Paracoccaceae bacterium
CAGCGCCATCGGCCTTTTGCCGGTGCGATGGAATTCTTCCTTGCCCGCGTCGCGGTCGATACCCTTGGCCACGCCCACCATCGGGATGTCCTCGACGCCCATTTCGCACATGATGCCGGCCACGGCGCTGACCTGTCCCGCGCCGCCGTCGATCAGCAGAAGGTCGGGCCATTGCCCCTGGTCGCGGTCCGGGTCCTCTTTCAGCAGGCGTTTGAAGCGACGGGTCAGTACCTCTTTCATCATGCCGAAATCGTCGCCGGGGGTCAGGTCTTCGCCGCGAATGTTGAACTTCCGATAGTGGTTCTTCATGAACCCTTCGGGCCCCGCCACGATCATCGCGCCCACCGCATGCGCGCCCTGGATGTGAGAATTGTCATAAACCTCGATCCGCGCGGGCGGTTCGGACAGGTCGAACGCCTCGGCGATCCCTTTCAACAGTCTGGCCTGCGTGGCGCTTTCGGCCATCTTGCGCGCCAGGCTTTCGCGGGCATTGCGCAGGGCCGCATCCATCAGCTCGGCTTTCTCACCCTTTTGCGGCACGAGGATTTCCACCTTGCGGCCCAGCTTGCCCGACAGCGCGTCGGCCATCAGGTCTGCATTCTCTATCCCATGCGACAGGATCAGTTGGCGCGCCGGTTCCTTGGTGTCGTAGAACTGGCCCAGGAATGCCTCCAGCACCTCGGGTTCTTCCACATCCGCGCCGACACGCGGATAAAAATCCTTGTTCCCCCAGTTCTGGCCCGCACGGATAAAGAAAACCTGTACGCAGGCCTGCCCCTTTTCCAGATGCAGCGCGATCAGGTCGGCCTCGGTCACGGTGCGGGGGTTGATGCCTTGTGCGGTCTGCACCTGGGTCAGCGCCTTGATCCGGTCGCGCAGGGCGGCGGCGCGCTCGAACTCCATCGCCTCGGACGCCTCGGCCATCTGCGCGGCCAGCTTTTCCTGGATGTCGGTGGATTTGCCGGACAGATACCGTTCCGCATCCCGGACCTGCGCGGCATAGTCAGCTTTCGAGATATAGCCGACGCAGGGCGCGGTGCAGCGCTTGATCTGGTATTGCAGGCAGGGCCGGGTGCGGGTTTCGAACTGCGTATCGGTGCAGTTGCGCAGTTGAAAGACGCGCTGCAACTGTCCCAGCGTGCGGTTAACCGCACCCGCACTGGCGAAGGGGCCATAGTAGTGACCCTTTTCCTTTTTCGCGCCGCGATGCTTCTTGATCATCGGAAAATCATGCGCGGTGACAAGGATGTTGGGAAAGCTCTTGTCGTCGCGCAAGAGCACGTTGAACTTGGGCTTGAGCTGCTTGATGAGGTTCTGTTCGAGCAGAAGTGCCTCGGTCTCGGTCGAGGTGGTCAGGAACATCATCGACGCGGTCTCGGAAATCATCCGGGCAATGCGCGGTGTGTGCCCGGACGGGCGGGCGTAGTTCGACACCCGCGCGCGCAGGTTCCGCGCCTTGCCCACATACAGCACCCGCGCCTGCGCATCGAGCATGCGGTAGACACCCGGAGAGTTGTCGAGCGTCTTGAGGTAGGACTGTATCAGGGCATGTCCTGTCGGGGTCTGGGTTTCAGGCATCTGCTCTCGGTTCTGATTCTTGGGCCGCCTGCAATCTTATCGCACCAAGGGCAAGAGGAAAGCTGTCCACGACTTCTGTGGATAAGTCTGGTGACAAGTTCGGGGGCAGTAAGATTTTCCTTTGTTTTCGGCTGGCTTCATTAGATTGCCTAAAATTTAGGCACAATATTAAGTAATTGAAATATAATGCTAAATTCTTGTCCCTTTGGCAAAATACTGAAAACATTAGACCTTTTGTAACGGTTTTCCGACAGCCCGGGCGAAAGTGAACAACTTTGCCGTGCGACTCACAAATCAATGCCAACAACGTCAGGTGTCTGCCAGGCCAGATGCTGCCCGCCGTCAACGCAAATCAGCTGTCCCGTGACGGCCGGTGCGTCGATGAAAAAGCCCAGGGCAGCGCAGATATCGGCCTCGTTGGCCCCCCGTTGCAGAACCGTTGCGGCGCGTTGCTTTCGGAACTGTTCTTCGGTCTGGCCATGACTTTGCAAGGTCGGCCCCGGGCCGATGGCGTTCACACGCACGTGCGGGCCAAGCGCCTGCGCCGCCGTCCGGGTCATGGCCCAGAGCCCCATCTTGGCAATGCCGTAGCTGGCAAAATCCGGCGTCAGTTTTCGCACCCTCTGGTCGATCATGTTCACCACAAGGCCCTGGGCCACGGGCTCACCCGACTGGTCAGCGATGGCGGCCGGCGCCTGCGAAGCCAACGCCTGTGTCAGGACAAAGGGCGCCCGGAGGTTGGATTCGATATGCCTGTCCCAGCTTTCGCGGGTGGCATCGGCATAGCTGTCCTGTTCAAAGATCGATGCGTTGTTGACCAGCACGCCGATCGGCCCGCCCAGCAACTCTGCCGCGCGCGGCAAAAGCGCCTGAACCTGTGCCTCGTCCAGAAGGTCTGCCTGCAGCGCCTCGGCACGGCGGCCCATGCCGCGCAGGTCTGAAACGGTGGCCTCGGCCTGATCGCGCGAGGCGGCGTAATGCACGGCCACGTCATAGCCGCGTCGGGCCAGTTCGATTGCCATCGCACGGCCAAGTCGCCGCGCCGCGCCTGTCACCAAAGCCCGTTTCATCACCGTTGTCCTTTCAGGTCAGTACAACGGCAACATAGACCAGATACAGCCCCGTCAAGACAATGCCCCAGACACGGCCGATATCCTGTTTGAGAAACACGAACGGAATGATCAGAAGAGAGGCCCCAAGCATCACCCAGAGATCGAATTTCAGAAAACCGGGATCGACCGGGATCGACCCGACCAGCGTGGTGATGCCGATGATGGCCAAAAGGTTGAACATGTTCGAACCGATGACATTGCCTAACGCCACGTCCGCCTGTTTGCGCAGCGCCGCCATCACGGTGGTCGCCAATTCGGGCAAAGACGTGCCCAGCGCCACAAGGGTCAACCCGATCACCGCGTCGCTGACACCGTAGCGGCGGGCGATCTCGGAGGCATTGTCGACCAGCAGATCCGCCCCCAACGGCAGGCCGACAAGGCCCAGCACCAGGAAGACGATGATCTGCCACCAGGGCATATCGGGATCCGCGCCCTCGACCTCTTCGGGATCGTCCGGCTCTGCCAGAAGAGCGGCCGCGTTCGCCTTGCGATGCTTTTGTGCCTCGCGGAAGGCATCAACCAAAACAAAGGTCAGCGCCGCAAGCAACACCGCGCCGGAGATCACGTCGAACGTACCCCGAAAGGCCAGCGCTATGAAAAGCACCGACGCCGCGATCATGAACAGATAGGTCTTGCGCGTATTGCATTGGGATGTGTGCAACACCGACAGCAGCGCGGGCACCCCCAGAACCAGCAGGATGTTCGCGGTGTTGGAGCCAATGACGTTTCCCAGCGCCAGGCCCGGTTTGTCATCCAGAACCGCGTTCACAGAGATGATGAGTTCTGGCGCAGACGTGCCGAACGCCACGATCGTCAGACTGACGATCAGGGCCGGGATGCCCACACGCAGGCTGAGGTTGACGGCGCCCTTGACCAGCGCATCACCGGCCAGAAGCAGGATCACCAGACCCAGGCCCGCCAGCAACCACGCCGTCATTTGCGCTTACCCTTCTTGCAGGCGCACGGGCCCTTGCCGATGCGGAACTTGCCGCAGGACGGGCAACGCGCCGACGCCAGGCGCTTCTGTCCGGGGAAACGCAGCTTTCCGAACATGGCCATCACACCCATGAACACCAGAAACAGTATGACGACCTTGACGATCAAGTCACAATCCGAACCGCGCAAAGGCCGCGCGTTCCTCGACGGCAGCAAGGGTGTCTTCTGCCAGGGAGAGGCCGAACCGCTGGAACAGGCTCCGCTTGCGTCCATAGGTGGAGAACCGCACCTTGTCGCCATAAAGTTCCTTGAGCTTGGGAACGGCGTGACCCACACCGTCCACGAGACCCAGTTCAACCGCCCGCGACCCCAGCCAGAATTCTCCGGTAAAGAGGTCCGTCGCCTCGGTCAGCCGATCACCACGGCGCGCCTTCACGTGACCGCTGAAAGAGACGTGCATCTCGTCCAGAAGCGTCTTCAACCGCGCCACGTCTTCCTTTTTTTCCGGCAGGAACGGGTCCAGCATGCTCTTGGATTTCCCGGCGGTGTAGACACGGCGCTCCACCCCTTGCCGCGACAGGAGCACATGCGCGCCGAAGCCAGCCGATATCACCCCGATGGACCCGACGATCGAGTTGGTATCGACCCAGATGTCATCGGCCGCCACGGCCAGCCAGTACCCGCCCGAGGCGGCGACATCCTCGACGAAGGCATGAACGGGAATTTCCTTTTCCTCGGCCAGCCTGCGGATACGTGCGGCGATCAATGCGGATTGCACGGGCGAGCCACCCGGTGAGTTGATCACCAGCGCAACCGCCTTGGGCTTACCCTTATTGAAGGCCTTTTCGATGACCGGCGCCAACGCCTCGTCGCTCAATTGCGCCCGTGACCCCGCACCGATCGTGCCAGACAACCGAATGACCGCGACCATCGGGCCGCGGTTGAAAAAGGGAAGCCACGCTTTCATGTAGTGGCATGTAGAATGCGCCACCGTGACAAACAAGGCCACGCAATGACGTGATCCGCGGACACGCCCAAAAAACTGGGCGCGCGGGCATATAAGTCACGCCTGCGCATCCTCCTTCAGCTCTTGATCCGGTAGCCGGTGCGAAAGATCAGCCAGATCAGAAAAAGGCAGATCCCCGTGAACAGGGCAATCGCCGCGAGGCTTGCCCCGATGGCCACGTCCGCCTGTCCGAAGAACGACCAGCGAAAACCCGAGATCAGGTAGACGACCGGGTTGAACAAGGTGACCGTCTGCCAGACGGGCGGCAGCATCGAGATCGAGTAGAACGAGCCGCCCAGAAACACCAGCGGCGTGATGACCAGAAGCGGGATCAGTTGCAGTTGCTCGAAATTCTGCGCCCAGATTCCGATGATGAAGCCGAACAGCGAAAAACTCATGCAGGTCAGCACCAGAAAACCCAGCATGGCCAACGGGTGCTGAATTTGCAGATCGATGAAAAGCGAAGATGTGCCGAGAATGACGAAACCGATGAACAGGGATTTCGTCATGGCCGCCCCGACGTATCCCAGAACGATCTCGAAAAACGTGACGGGCGCCGACAACAGCTCATAGATGGTGCCGATGAACTTGGGGAAATATATCCCGAAGGAGGCATTTGATATCGCCTGTGTCATGACCGACAGCATGATCAGGCCCGGCACGATGAACGCGCCATAACTGACGCCCTCGACCTGATCGATGCGGCTGCCGATGGCGGTGCCGAACACGACGAAGTAAAGCGAGGTCGACAACACCGGCGAGACGAAGCTCTGCATCAGGGTGCGGTAGAACCGCGCCATTTCAAACCGGTAGATTGCCAGGATCGCCAGCCAGTTCATGCCGCATCCTCCTTGACCAGGTCGACGAAGATTTCCTCGAGGCTGGATTGCGTGGTCTGAATGTCGCGCAGAGACAGGCCCTCGGCGGCCAGCGCCTGCAACAGGCGCGTGATCCCGGTCCCGTCCCCCTTGGTGTCGTAGTGATAGGTCAGGCTGTGCCCGTCCGACCCCAGTTCCAGGGCATAGGGGGCCAACGCATCGGGCACGGCCGGCACCGGTTCGCGCAGGTCGATCCGCAGCGACTTGCGGCCCATGCGCTGCATCAGGGCGGCCTTCTGCTCGACCAGCAGGATTTCACCGCGGTTGATGACGGCGACGCGGTCGGCGATGGCCTCGGCCTCTTCGATGTAATGCGTGGTCAGGATGATGGTCACACCCGAGGATTTCAGCCCCTCGACCACCTCCCACATGTCTCGGCGCAGTTCGACATCGACGCCGGCTGTCGGCTCATCGAGGAACAGAACCTGCGGCTCATGGCAGAGCGCCTTCGCGATCAGGACCCGTCGTTTCATCCCGCCGGACAATTCCCGGGTGCGCGCGTCCCGCTTTTCCCAAAGCGACAACTGCCGTAGAATGCGTTCGATAAGCGCGTCATCCTTCGGCTTGCCGAACAGTCCACGCGAAAAGCGCACCGTGTTGATCACCTTCTCGAACGGTTCCAGCGCCACCTCCTGCGGCACCAACCCGATGAGCCGGCGCGCCGCGCGAAACTCGGCCTGGATATCGTGACCCGCCACGCTGGCGGCGCCGCCGCTTGGCTCGGTTATGCCGCAAAGCGCCGAAATCAGGGTCGTCTTGCCGGCGCCGTTTGGCCCCAGCAGGGCCAGGATCTCACCTTGCTCGATCTGCAGGGACACTGATTTCAGCGCCTCAAACCCACCCTCATAGGTCTTGGACAGGTCTTTCACGTCCACAATGACAGACATTTTCGTCTCCTTCGTTCCGTTCCTAACCTAGCCACATCAGGCGCGGCGACAATCGCGCAGACCCGCAGATCGACCTGTGCGCCCATGCAAGGGCGCAACGCGTGAACGCTATGTTTCCGTATTCCGGATTGATTGGTGCGCCACGACGCGGAATCATCCTGTCGGCTGTTTTGGCACTGTCTTGCATTTGCAACCGGGTGGACTGGCAATGACTTGGCTTCGTATCTTCTTTTCCCTTTTCGCACTGGGCCTTGTGGCTGCGTGTGCCGAACCTGTGACCCGCAATTCCGACCCGCGCATTCTGCTGATGGGCGATTCGATGATGGCGATGCATGGCATGACCGGCAAATCCGTCTCGCACGCGATGGAGCAACATCTTGGCGAACCGGTCATTGATCGGTCCGTCTCGGGTGCGCGTTTTCTGTATGCCTTGCCGATCACGGGTGCGGCGGGCCTCAACATCACCAAGCAGTACCGAGAGGGCAACTGGGACTGGGTCGTTCTGAACGGCGGTGGCAACGATATCCTGTTCGGCTGTGGCTGCGGTTTGTGCGGCAACAGGGTTGACCGTCTGATCTCAAAAGACGGGCGACGCGGGGTGATCCCCGGCTTCGTTTCCAAGCTACGCCAGCGGGGGTCACGGGTGATCTTTGTCGGCTATCTGCGCACGCCCGGCGTGAGATCCCCGGTTGAACACTGCGTTGACGAAGGGCGCGAAATGGATGCGCGTGTGGCGCGTCTGGCTGCTCTGGACCGGGGGGTGTTCTTTCTGCCGATGAGTGACCTCGTGCCCAACGGCGACCGAAGCTATCACGCGCTCGATCTTGTGCACCCGTCGGCCAAGGGCAGCGCGGCCATCGGCGCCCGCATCGCCGGAATGATCCGTCCCTCGCCCTGAAATAGCGGGGCCGGCATAATGCAAAAGGCGCACAGGTCGCCGCCTGTCAATCTTTTTTGACGAGGCGTTTCAACCAGCCTTTTTTCTCCGCCTGCTCTGTATCGTCGTCCTCCTTGGGGCCTTCTATGACCTCTTCGAGACGGGCAAAGAACTGATCGGCCATCTTCTTGGCGAACCCGTCGACGATGCGGCTGCCCAGCTGGGCCAGCTTGCCGCCGACCTTGGCCTCGACGTCATAGCTCAGACGCGTGCCGCCCTCGGCCTCCTCCAGGCGCACATCGGCACCACCCTTGGCGAACCCGGCGGCACCGCCCTTGCCCTCGCCGTCCAGACGCAGGCTTTCCTTTTCGACCATGTCGGTCAGGGTCACGACCCCCTTGAAGGTCGCCTTGACCGGACCGACCTTCTGCACGACGGTGGCCTCGAAACCATCTTCGGGTGTGCCGCTCACCTCCTGGGCACCGGGCACGCATTCCTTGAGAACCTCCGCACTCAGAAGGGCCGCCCACACGGTCTCGCGATCGGCCTGGATCAAGCGCTCGCCACTCATTTGCATCTTGGTCATCCTCTTTGACTTCGCGCAAAGCCTATCCCATGCCGATGCAGCCGCCAAGTGCAACGCATGTCGCAAATGGCCATGCCCCGCCTTGTCCGCCCATGATATGCCCCGTCTGAAAGGATCGTGACATTGCCTGATGCCAGCCGCCTACAAAATCCGGCGGGCGGTATTGCCTTCATCCTGATCGGGATGGTGGCGATTTCCGCCAACGATATGCTGATCAAGTTCCTGTCGGGCGGATACCCCCTGCACCAGATGGTGTTCACGCGATCGGCCATAGGTGTCTTTTTCAGTCTGATCTTCGTTCAGATGGAAGGTGGCTGGCGAATCCTGCGAACGGATCAGCCCGGCCTGCACATCCTGCGCGGCCTGATGATCGTGACCGCGAACATGACGTTCTTTGCGGCGCTGGCCGTCCTTCCACTGGCCGAGGCGACCGCGCTTTTCTTCGCCGCCCCGCTGATGATCACGCTTCTGAGTATTCCCCTGCTGGGCGAAAAGGTCGGGCCTTTGCGGCTGGGCGCGGTGGTTGTCGGTTTTGTCGGCGTGGTCATCATGACCCGGCCGTGGGAAACCGGAGGCGCGCGCGATGTTCCCGTATATATCTACCTTCTGCCTGTCATTGCGGCGTTGACCTATGCGATCAACCAGGTCCTGACGCGCAAGCTGGGGGTGTCGTCCAAGGCCTCGGCCATGGCCGTCTATATCCAGACCATGTTCATTCTGGTCAGCGCGCTGTTCTGGGTGCTGGCCGGGGACGGGCGCCATGCCGAAGGGCTGGAGAACGAAAGCCTGATCTTTCTTCTGCGTGCCTGGGTCTGGCCCGAGGGGCGCGATGTATGGCTGTTCCTTGGGCTTGGCATCAATTCGGCCATTATCGGCTATACGCTTGCCCAGGCCTACAGGCTGGCCGATGCCGCGACGATCGCCCCGTTCGAATATGTCGGCCTGCCGTTGGCCATCCTTTGGGGCTGGGTGATCTGGCGCGAACTGCCCGGACCCATCGTTATGATGGGTATTGCGCTTATCCTGGGGGCCGGCCTGTTCGTGTTCCTGCGCGAAAAACAGAAGGGCCGTCGCCTGACCCGCACGAAACGGGTGCATCGCCGCTATTGATGCCCGGAACCAGCCCGGTAGGATCGCGGCACAGTCACTGGGGACGCGCATCATGCTGAACGGGATCACGGTCATCGAAATCGAGGGGTTGGGCCCCGGCCCTTTCGCCGCGATGATGCTGGCCGACCTGGGGGCCGAGGTGACCGTCATTCACCGGCCCGGGCCAGCGAACCCGACGATGGGAGACCGCAATCTGCTGGACCGCGGGAAACGCTCCATCGTGCTGGATCTGAAGTCAACGGACGACGTTGCAACAGCGCGCGCGCTGATCGAGGATGCAGATGCATTGATCGAGGGTTTTCGCCCGGGCGTGATGGAACGTCTGGGCCTTGGCCCCGACAGGTTCAAGGCCTCGAACCCCCGGCTGGTCTATGGCCGGATGACAGGCTGGGGGCAGGACGGGCCAAGGTCGCAAACCGCCGGGCATGACCTGAACTACATCGCCACCTCCGGGGCGCTTTGGTATGCCTCGGCACCCGGCGATGCGCCAATGAGCCCACCGACGCTCTTGGGCGATATCGGGGGTGGTGCCCTTTATCTGGTGGCCGGCATGCTGGCCGGCCTTTTGCAGGCCGCACGCGACGGACAGGGCACCGTGGTGGATGCGGCCATCGTCGATGGCTCCGCCCATATGATGGCGCTTCTGATGGCGCTTGCCCCCGGGGGCAACCTTTCGCAGACGCGCGGGCAAAGCCTGTTGGACGGGCCGCACTGGTGCCGGGTCTATGCCTGCAAGGATGGCGGATACCTGTCGGTGCAATGCCTTGAGCCGAAATTCTACGCGGCATTCCTCACCCGGCTGGAGCTGGCCGATGACCCGGCGTTCAGCACACAATATGACCGCACGCTCTGGCCCGTGCTGACGGCCCGGCTGGCGGGCCTTTTCGCGAGCCAGACCGTCGATCACTGGGCGCGCCTTTTTGACGGGTCTGATGCCTGCGTCGCCCCGGTTCTCAGCCCCTGGTCGGCTGCCGAAGACCCACACATGGCCGCACGTGGCGTCTGGTCAGAGCGTGATGGCATTCTGCAACCCGCCCCCGCACCACGGTTCGACGGCGGGCGAACCCAACCCGGCGATATTCCCGAGCGTGGTCAGCATACCGATGCGATCCTTGCCGCACTCAAAGCGTCAGGTCGCATCACCTGACAGCGCGCCCCGCATCCAGCCCAGACTTGCACCCGTGTCGCCCATGGGCCGGTATTCCGCACCCAGCGGCCGTGTCCAGCCCAGTGCCGCGATTTCGCGAAACAGTTCGGGGTAGTCCAGCTCTCCGTGATCCGGTGGGCCACGGTCGGGAATGGCGGCAAACTGGATATGGCCGATTATCGGCAGAAGAGCGCGCAACCGGGATGTCACATCCCCCTCGGTTCTGCCGACATGGTAGCAGTCGAACATCAGTCTCACATTCGGCAGGCTCAGGTCTTCGATGATGGCACTGGCCTGACCGGTCGTGCGCAGAAAGTAACCGGGCGCGTCATGCCGGTTCAGGGGCTCGATCAGGATCGTGATACCATATGGCGTGGCGTTTTCGGCCGCGAATGACAGGTTTTCCAGAAAGGTATCATGCGCCGCCGGGCCGTCCGCGCGTCCGGCCATGACATGCACGGCCGACGTTCCCGTCGCGGCGGCATAGGCCAAGGCCTCGGAGATCGCGGCGCGCGCCTCCTGCTGTCGGCCGGGCAAGGCACACAAACCGTTTTCGCCGTCCGTGACGTTGCCACGTCGCGTGTTCAGCCCCAGCATGGGCAACCCAGCGTCTTTGAGCGCCGTGTTCACCTCGCAGACGGGCGTGTCAAAAGGCCAATGGCACTCGACCGCATGAAACCCCGCATCTGCGGCGGCCCGGATGGCATCCGGCAGGGCACGGTCAGACCAGAGCAGGCCAAGATTGGCGGAAAATCGAAGCAGCGTTTGACCCTCGCTGAAGTCAGTCTCAGGTCATTGAGACCACGCGCCCGGCACGGCGCAAGAGCAAAGTTCCCGTTTCGGCGCCCGCGATTGGCCCGATGGGGCTTGGAAGCCCGGGGCCGAACGTCTATCTTCGCGTTTCGCATCCAGGGACGACACGCATGGCCAAGCCGAAGGACAACCCGAATTACAAGGTCGTCGCCGAGAACCGGCGCGCGCGGTACGACTATGCGATCGAGGACGATATCGAGTGCGGCATCATGCTTGAAGGCTCGGAGGTCAAATCGCTGCGTGAAAACAGCGCAAACATCGCCGAGAGTTATGCCACGGTCGAAAATGGCGAACTGTGGCTCGTCAACAGCTACATCGCGCCCTACGAACAGGCCAAGACCTTTGGCCATGAAGAGCGCCGGCGCCGCAAGCTTCTGGTGTCGCGCAAGGAATTGGCCCGGCTCTGGAACGAAACGCAACGCAAGGGCATGACACTCGTACCGCTGGTCCTTTACTTCAATCACAAGGGGCTGGCGAAGCTGAAGATCGGGATCGCGAAGGGCAAGAAAACCGTGGACAAACGCGCCACAGAGGCCAGGCGCGACTGGAACAGGCAGAAACAGCGGCTTTTGCGCCACGGAGAGTAACGAACCGGCTTTTCCCTTTGAGCGCGAGCGCCGGGATGGGTTACCATTCGCCGGGTGTCTCTGTCCTGTTTGAAGCGCGGAGTGGGGTGATGGAACTGCTGATCAGCCTTATCGCGGGTGCCATTGGTGCCAATGTCGCTGCCGGATTGCTGAAGAACCTCAACCTCGGATTGCTCGGCAATTCCTTGGCCGGTGTCGTTGGTGGCGGTCTGGGCGCGCGGATCATGTCGGTATTCGGCCCGGATGATTTCGGTTTCGCGAATGGGGCGCCTTCGGGTCTTGAATCCGGGCTTCTGATCGGACAGGCAATCCTGGGCTGTGTTTGTGGCGTTCTCGTCATGGTGCTCGTCGGTCTGGTGAAGAACCGGCTGACACGCTAAGAGCCGCTATTGCCCTCGGTCGGCCATGCCTGTAGGCAGTTAGTAGCAAGATGGGGGCCCATATGGCACAGGATGATCCCAAAACCCTTGTTTCGACCGATTGGCTGGCGGCGCATCTCAAGGACCCGGACCTGAGGGTGCTGGATGCGACGATGTTCATGCCGTCCGAGACACGCGATGCCCGGGCGGAGTACGAGCAATCGCACATTCCCGGCGCTCGATTTTTCGACATCGACGACATTTCCGACAACCGGTCCGAGCTGCCGCATATGGCCCCACCGGTCGAGAAGTTCATGTCGCG
>JANSYB010000111.1 GCA_024742655.1 Paracoccaceae bacterium
CGAAGCGATCGACGTTCCGGTCCATGGCTTCCAGCCGAAGCCGAATGTGTAAAGGTCGCTGTCCGATCGCGCGCCGGGATAGCGATGCGTGTGCCATGTCCCGCCAAACGTGCTGTGCTGTTCGAGGATGGCGAAACGGCGATCCGGGTGGTGCTGCTGCAAGTGGTAAGCCGCGTCGATTCCCGAGATACCTGCACCGATGATCAAAACGTCGAAGTCCGTTTTCGTCATAGCTAAATCCCTAAAACCTGCACGGCTGTGGTGCTGGATGAAAAAAGCCAGCTTGCTTTACGAACCGGGTCTTCGCAAATGGTTTCGATCCAACGCAACCTTTGCCTGTTCGCCGTCCTCACGCGCCCCGGATGGCGGGGTCGGCTCAGCAAGGAAGACCTGAACACGCCTTTTCCACCTGTCAGGGCCATGGATTTTGAGGAACGTCTCGTATCGGCAGAGGCGGTCTTTCACGGAGGGAACGTCAAAAATGTCAGGCTCCGGCAGATGCCCAAAGTGCCCAACCGGTAAAACCTTGGATGACCGCGACGAGCCATCGCTTTCAAATGCTGCAGCGGGACCGGAGGGCCGCCATATTGTTTCAGGCCCAATGGGGGGCCTGAAACAGGTCTATACGCGCTCAAGAAAACCCGGCAAATCCTCCATGCCGACAACGTGGCAATAGATCATGTTGATGATCTCGAGCTCCTTTTCATGCAACTCATCTGTTGCCGCCGCACAGGCATCATGTACGACGAGCACGCCAAAGCTTTCGTCCGCCAGAGAGCGGACCGTCGAGCTTACACATTGATCAGTGAAAATCCCGGTCACGATCACGTCGGTGATACCCAAGTTGCGCAACATCAGCCGCAGATTGGTGCCGGTCAGTGCGCTGTCGGTGGTTTTGGTCACCACGATCTCGTCGCCCTGCGGCGACAGTTGCGGCACCACCTGGCTGTCTTCGCGATCCTTCGGCAACAGCAGGTAGTTGAACCCAGGCTTCTTCTGGCTGAGCGAGCGGTCGCGACCATCCTCTGTCTGGCAGGCGATCCGGGCGAACATCACCTCGATACCCTCGGCACGCGCCCAGTCCAATAACTTGGCATTGTTGGGGATCACGATATTGTTCATCCGGTCATAAAAGGGCTGCCAGCGCCGGGTTTCCGCGTCCGTGTCCTTGGGCTCCAGATAGGTGTTCTGGATGTCGATCACCAGAATCGCGGTGCGCTTGGGGGACAGCACGATATCATCGGGGTCCTCGGCGGTCTCATAGTAGAAACTGCGAAAGGCCGTCTTCCAGTCGCTCATTCGTTTTCTCCCTTGTTCTGGGTCAGGTGCTGCCGATCCTGTCCATCCAGGCCTGACCCAGCCGCGCCGTGGTCGCGGCAAAGCCAGGGGCCAGTTCCTGCGGTTCGGGTGCTTCGATATGGCTGCCGATCCACGCCAGCAGCGCCATGCGGCGCAGCATCACGAAGGTGTTGATCTCGGCCTCTTCGGCGGCACTCATCGCGCGCACGGATTTGTAGCCCCGCACCCAAGCCTCCTTCAGCGCCGGAATGCGCGGATCGTCCTCGATGAAGCTGATGGCGGCGGCGAAATCATACAGGAACCACCCCCAGCCGCAGTCGTCGAAATCGATCAACCGCGTGCCGGTGTCATCTTCCAGAAGGTTGGCCAGCCGCATATCCGCGTGAATGAGATTGAACTGCTCGGGCGCCTTGCCAAAGGCCGTCAGGCGGGCACGCACCGTCTGTTCGACCTTTTCCAGCACCTCGGCCACCTCGGGCGTGACCTCTGGCGCATCACGCCAGTCGCCCCAGGTGGGATCGGGGCCGAACACGGCCGTTTCATCCCAGGTCAACCGCTGGAAATCGTCCGGCTTTTGCCAGTGTAGCACATGGTCGTGACAACGCGCGGCGATGGCTCCCAATTCCTCGTACCCGCCCGTCATGTCGCCACTTTCGTCCGGGGCATCGCCCTCGACGAAGTGGAACAGCACCATGAAGCGCGGATCGGCCAGCCCGTCGACCCGGCCCGTCTGGATGGGATCCCCGTTCTTGCCGATGTAGTATCCCGGCGTTGTCACCACCCTCTCGGCGTCCAGAGCCTCCAGCCAAGCCAGTTCACACTCGATGGCCCGGTGTGTGTGGTAATTTTCGCGGTGCACCCGAAGGATGGATTTGTAATCGCCCGGCGCCTCGACCAGGTAGGTGGCGTTTTCCGAGACGTTTATCAGCCGCGCCGTGGCCCCGTCGGGCACATCCCACAGCGACAGCGATTGCTGGGCCAAGTTTTGCAAATGGCCCAGCAGTTCTTCTAGCGGCATGTCAGATCCGGCCATGACCTTCCCCCGTTGCGCTCAGATTTCTTCCATCGCTTCCAGCGATTCCGGGATGATCTGGCCACCGTCGACAACGACCTGCTGGCCGGTGATGTAACCCGCTTCGTCAGAGGCGAAGAACAGCGCGGCGTTGCCGATATCCTCGACATCCCCAAGACGCTTGAGCGGGATAGAGGCCGCCATCGTGTCGAGGTAGTCCTGCCCCAGATCCTGAAGCCCCTCGGTATAGATATTGCCGGGCATGACCGCGTTGATCGTGGTGTTGTAGCGCGACAGTTCCATCGCGGCGGTCTTCATGAAGCCAAGCTGTCCGGCCTTGGACGCGCCGTAATGCGACCAGCCGGGAAAGCCGGTGATCGGCCCGGTGATCGAAGAGGTCAGAACCACGCGCCCCTTGCCTGCCTTTTCGAAATGCGGGATCGCGGCCTTCACACACAGAAAGGACGATCGCAGGTTGGTGGACAGCACCTGGTCCCACTCACTGGGATCCATATCGACCATCTTGGTTTGCGGAAAGGCGCCCGCGTTGGCGCACATGATGTCAAGACCACCCTGCGCGGCGGCCGTGCTATCGACCATCGCCTTGACCGAGTCCCAGTCCGAGACGTCGCACACCTCGTAGCGCACGTCGCCCTCGATCTCGCTGGCCGCCGTTTTCAGCTCGTCCTCGCCCCGCGCAGCGATCGTGACCTTCGCGCCCTGCCGCGCAAACACGGTGGCGATGCCCCGACCGATCCCCTTGGAGCCGCCGGTGACGATAACGCTTTTGCCTTTGATGGATGTGAGCATGATGAGACCTCCCAGTCTGTTTCGTTTGTTTTCAGTTCTGCGCCGCGCGCGCCTCTCGGTTTGTGCGCAACAGCCACGCAACCGCCAGGGCGGTCAGGATCAACAGGAACGATCCCACGACCGACATTACCCCGAGTGTCGGAACCAGCGGCGAGTATCCCGACACCATCTTGGCATAAAGCCATTCCGGCAGGGTCGAATCCGCCCCCGTCGTGAACAGTGAAAGAGGAAAGTTACCCCAGCTGAGCAGGAAAGCGAACAGCGCCGCCGAGACCATCCCCGGCATCAGAAGTGGCAGCGTGATCTCGCGCAGGATGGTCCAGGTGCCTGCCCCCATGTCGCGCGCGGCCTCTTCCAGCGCGGGGTCGAAACTGTAGGCACGGATCGACACGATCAGCGTGGCAATCGGCGCGATCCAGACGAGGTGTGCGACCACGGCCGTCTTCCAGCTCGGGATGATGCCAAGCGAGTTGAACCACATCAAAAGCGCAAGGCCCAGAACGGTCTGCGGAAAGAAAATCGGCAGCAGGATCAGCTTTTGAAACGTGGTGCGATACCGCCACTGGTAACGGGCGAAGGCCAGCGCGCCGAAGAAGGCGACAACAACCGAAATGACGGTGACAAGAACCGCAACCGTCAGCGAGGTCGTCAAGAGTTCGCTGACCGTGCTGCTTTCAACGGCCTCGCCGTACCACTTGGTCGAGTAGCGCTTGATCGGAAAGCTGAGATAGCGCGCGCGCGACACCGAGGCGAAGGCGACGGAGACCAGCGGCAGGTACAGAAACGCGATGACGAGAATGCCATACACATAAAGGACGATGCGTGTGGAACGGGAGGTCGGCATCAGCGTTTCCTCCCCATTATGGCGTCCAGATCGACCTTGGACACGCCGAAGAGCGCAAGCCCACCGATGATCACGATCAGGATCATCGACAACGCCGAGCCGAGCGGCCAGTTCTGCCCGAAGGTAAAGGCTGTCTCGATATCGTCGGCAATCGCGATCACCGCCTGCCCGCCGAGGATTTTCGACTCCGCCAAGGCGCCCGCGGCCAGAACGAAACTCAACAGAGACCCGACGACGATACCCGGCGCGGCCAGTGGCACCTCGATCTGCCATAGCACCTGCCAGCGCGTCGCGCCCAGATCATAGGCGGCCTGTCGCGTGTCATCGGGCACCATGGCAATGCCTTGCGCCAAGGGGAACAACATGAACGGCAAATAGACGTAGACCAACCCGAACACGATGATCGGCACACCGTAGAGCGGACTATCAAAACCGACCCCGGTCCAGGCGCGGATATGCCCCTCGATCAGCCCCCCTTTCATGAGCGTCAGAACCCAACCGAACAGGCGGATATTTTCCGACACGAACAGGCTCATCACAACGGCGATGGTCAGAACCAGCGTGAATTTCTTGAACACTTTGGCCATCGCATAGGACAGCGGCCAGCAGACGACCAGCAGTATGACGGTCGAGACCAGCGCCATGCCGAGAGACCACAGCAGCGACTTGTAATATCCCTGATCGAAGAACACGGCATAGGATGAAAAATCCGGCATGTTCGTTAGCGAAAAGACCTTTTGCGGCATCACCGAAAAAATCGCCACCACGACCAGTGGTGCCAGGAACGACACGACCAACACCACCGCCAGAGGCAGTGACGACAAAAGGCCCAGTTTGCGGTCCAGCGTCCTCATGTGGCCTCGCGTATGAAATGGGTGACCGCACTGTCGAACCCGATGGTGACCTGTTCGCCCTCCGACGCATTCAACCGGTCCTCGCGCAGTTTCTCGACCGTGACCATGCCGCCGGTCGTTTCGATCTCGTACTGGATCCGCGAGCCGAGCGCATATTCCCCATGCAACGTTCCGGTCAAAGTGAAGTCAAACGCGCGTTCACCCCCGGCAAAGCGGACATATTCGGGCCGCACCATCAATAGGCCATGCCCGCCGGGATCGAGGTTATCGACCGCGACACCGGCACGGATCTTCAGAATGTCACTGGTGATCAGGCCCGCGTCATCCGCACGCAGCCCGAACAGGTTCACCTCGCCCATGAACTCCGCCACAAAGCGGCTGACGGGGGCGCTGTAGATTTCATCGGCCACGGCAATCTGCTCGAAATGGCCCTCTTTCATGATGGCGATCCGATCTGACATCACCATCGCCTCTTCCAGCGAATGGGTGATGTAGACGAATGTCTTGCCGGTGCGCGCATGCAGATCCTTGAGTTCCTTTTCAAGTGTCTTGCGTAAGCGGTAATCAAGCGCCGAAAGCGGTTCGTCGAAGAACAGGATTTCGGGGTCGAAGGCCAGAGCGCGCGCCAGTGCCACGCGTTGCCGTTCCCCGCCGGAACATTGCGAAATGCGTTTGTCATAGTAGCTGCGCGGGAGGCGCAGCAGGTCCAGCAACTCTTCGGCGCGGGCCCGGCGCGCCGCTGGCGCCTCCTTGCGCAGCTTGAGAGGGAATTCGATGTTCTGGCCCACCGTCATGTGCGGAAACAGCGCAAGCGACTGGAACACCATGCAGGTGGGGCGCAGGTTCGCCGGGGTCTCGTCTATGCGCCCGTCGCGCAACCAGATCGACCCCTCGGTCAGCTCGTCCATTCCGACAAGCAGCCGGATCAGGGTCGACTTGCCGCTTCCCGACGGCCCGACGATGGTAAAGAATTCCCCCTCGACAATGTCGAGATCGACGCCCTTCAGGGCCGTGAAATCCCCGAATTTCTTGACAACGCCACGCAAACGCAGAAGTGCCGAAGAGTCCATGCTCTTGCCTTGCCTCATAGATGAAGAAACCGCTTTTGGGGGCGGCCCCGACGCGTCAAGGCGCCGGGACCGCCTTGGATCAGGACCGACGTTCTTGCGTGTAGATGTCGATCAGCGTGTCGTAGGACGCCACCACCTCGTAATCGAGCGAGCGTGACATTTCCTCCTCGAGGCTATCCATCTGGATCGCGTCCAGTTCCTCTTCGTCGAAAAGCGCCATAACCGCCGGGTCGCCCATCTGGCTGACGGGGTTGTAGGTTCCCTCGGTAAAGGCGACGGCCTTGGAAATTTCGGGCCCCTGAACGAACTCGAGGAAGTCCTCGGCAAGGCTGCTTGGATCGGGATTATTGACCGCCGAGGTCAGTTCGACCCAGACAACACCGCCCTTGCCATCCACAGGGCCAGAATTGGGCGTGATCGCCCGAACATTCGTCGCCCCGTCATAGCGCGCCGGGGATGCGGTGTAGGTGCCGCCGGTGAAATAGGCGTCAATCTCGCCGTTGATCAGCGCGGTGTTCATCGCCACCAGATCATCCGACAGCAGCTTGGAGCCACCAAAGATGGTCTTGGCCACCTCGCGGAACTTTTCAAGGTCCGCGCCCTCAACCGGCGCGAACGGGTTCAGACCGGCGGTCAGGCACATGTGCATGACGTTCCAGTTGTCATAGGTCAAAACCCCGAAGCGATCCTTCATCGCCGGATCAAGGAACAGGTTCCAGCCTTGGTCCTCGGCCATTTCGCGGCTGATGACGTCGGTGTTCACGACGAAACTGAACGGGCCATAGCGCTGCGGCATACCGATCAGTTCACCATCCTCGGCAAAGGAAAGCGGGTATTCCTTGAACTCCGGCAACATCTTGTCGAAGTACGGCATCAGCCGCTCCTTGTTGAGCGGCTTGATCAGGCCCTCGGGATAAAGCTGATCGCGCGCCCACGGCTGGTTGACGTTGATCAGGTCCCAGACCGAG
>JANSYB010000097.1 GCA_024742655.1 Paracoccaceae bacterium
GTGGCCGTTTATTCGGATGCCGACCGCGCGTCCAAACATGTGGCCATGGCCGACGAGGCCGTGCATATCGGCGGGCCCGCCCCGGCCGAAAGCTACTTGCGGGGGGAGGCGATCATCGCCGCGGCGCAGGCGACGGGGGCGCAGGCCATTCATCCCGGCTATGGTTTCCTGTCCGAGAACCCCGATTTTGTCGAGGCGGTGGAGGCCGCCGGGCTGGTCTTTATCGGCCCGTCGGCCAGTGCGATCCGGGCGATGGGTCTCAAGGATGCCGCCAAGGCACTGATGGAGAAGGCCGGCGTGCCGGTCGTGCCCGGCTATCACGGCGACAATCAGGACCCCGGGCACCTCTCGGGCGCGGCCGAGGCCATCGGCTACCCGGTGCTGATCAAGGCCGTCGCGGGGGGCGGTGGCAAGGGCATGCGCCTTGTCGAGCGGGCGGAGGAGTTCGACGCGGCCCTGGAAAGCGCGCGCGGCGAGGCGCGGACCGCCTTTGGAAATGACGCCGTTCTGATCGAGAAATTCGTCGAGAAGCCGCGCCATATCGAGGTACAGGTCTTTGGCGACGGCACGCGCGCGGTGCACCTGTTCGAACGCGACTGTTCGCTGCAACGCCGCCACCAGAAGGTTATCGAGGAGGCGCCCGCGCCCGGCATGACCGACGAGATGCGCACGGCGATGGGGCAGGCGGCGGTGCGCGCGGCCGAGGCCATCGGCTATGCCGGGGCCGGCACGGTCGAGTTTATCGTCGATGGCAGTCGCGGCCTGCGGCCTGACGGATTCTGGTTCATGGAGATGAACACGCGCCTGCAGGTGGAACATCCGGTGACCGAGGCGATCACCGGCATCGACCTGGTGGAATGGCAGTTGCGCGTGGCCAGTGGCGAGGCGTTGCCGGCCCGGCAGGCGGATTTGTCGATCACCGGCCACGCCTTCGAGGCGCGGCTATACGCCGAGGACGTGCCGGCGGGGTTCCTGCCGGCCACAGGACGCCTGCGCCATCTGCATTTTCCCCAGGACGCACGGGCCGACAGCGCTGTGCGGCCGGGCGACGAGATCAGCCCGCATTACGACCCGATGATCGCCAAGATCATCACCCATGGGCCGACCCGCGCCGCCGCGCTGCAGGCGTTGGCCTCGGCGCTGGAGCGCACGCAGGTGGCGGGCACGGTGACCAACCTGGCCTTTCTGGGGGCATTGACCCGGCATCGGGGGTTCGCGGCTGGCGAGGTGGATACCGGCCTGATTGCGCGCGACTTGCCGGCGCTGGTTTCGTCGCCGTCGCCGACACCATCCGAGATCGCGATGGCGGGTCTTGCGGCCATGGGACTGGATGGGGCGCCTGGGTCCGACACCGGCTTTGCCCTGTGGGCGCCCTTGGTGCGCACTGTCTGTCTGCGACGCGCCGAGGATATCTTCGAATTGCGGGCAAAGGTGCTGTCGGCGCAGGCCGTGGATCTGAAACTGGACGACACGATTGTCAGCCTGCGCCGGGAAGGTGGCCACTGGCGCGCCGATGGGCGCAAGGCCCCCGCCGTGGCCGTGACAGGCGATCTGGTGACGGTCTTTTCGCAATTCGGGTTGAGTTTCGAGATCATCGACCCGCTGGACCGGGACGGGCAGGCGGGCGGAGACCGGAACGTGATCGAGGCACCGATGCCCGGCCTTGTCAAATCCCTGGCCGCCAGGCCCGGTGCGCCGGTCCGGCAGGGAGAGCGCCTCGCGGTTCTGGAGGCGATGAAGATGGAACACAGCCTGCTGGCGCCGCGCGACGGGATCATCGCCGAGGTGCTTGCCGAGGAAGGCGCACAGGTCGATGCGGGCGCGGCCCTTGTCCGGCTGGAACAAGACAAGGAGACCGCCGCATGATCACCCTCTATCACGTTCCCCAAAGCCGCTCGATGCGCGTGTTGTGGTTGCTCAACGAACTGGGCGTCGAGTTCCAGCTGGTCAGCCTGCCCTTCGACAAGTCCCTGCGCCGGCCCGAATTCCTGTCGCTGTCGCCGGCGGGCCGTGTGCCCGCTCTCGAGATCGAGGGCGAACGCATGTTCGAGAGCGGCGCGATCATGGAATACCTGTGCGAAAAATTTCCCGAACGCGGGCTTGGCCGGATGCCGGGGGACATGGACCGCATGGCGTGGCTGGTCTGGCTGCATTTCGCCGAAACGATCAGCCAGCACGTCGCGATCCTGACCCAGCAGCATATCATGCTCTACGAAGATCACATGCGCAGCCCGACCGTGATGCAACTGGAGGCCCGGCGCCTGGCCAAATGCTATGACGCGATCGAGGCGCGGTTGAGCACGCCGGTGGAGAATCGTGACTATCTGCTGACCGGCGGGTTCTCCGCCTGTGACATCGCCGTGGGGCAGGCGGTTTACATGGCGCGGCATTTCGCATCTCTCGACGGGTTCGTGGAAACGTCGAAATGGTATGACCGGATCACGGACCGGGAAGGATTTCGCGCCGCGTTGCCCGGGCCGGACAGCGCGCTGATCTACGACCGGCCTTTCTACGAGGCGCCGGATGTCTGAAACGGTCGAGATCTTCGAGGTCGGCCCCCGTGACGGGTTGCAGAACGAGGCGCGCCGAATCCCGACGGACCAGAAGGTCGCGCTGGTGGATTGTCTGAGCACGGCGGGGTTTCGACGGATCGAGGTGGCCAGTTTCGTCAGCCCGAAATGGGTGCCGCAAATGGCCGATTCCGCACAGGTGCTGACCCGGATCGCCCGAGCGCCGGGCGTGCGCTATGCAGCCCTGACGCCGAATATGCGCGGCTTCGAGGACGCAAGGGCGGCAGGGGCCGACGAGGTGGCGATCTTCGGCGCCGCCTCGGAAGGGTTTTCCCGGGCCAATATCAACGCGAGTATCGCTGAAAGCCTTGAGCGTTTCGCGCCCGTCATGCAGGCGGCCCAGGCCGCTGAAATGCGCGTACGGGGCTATGTCTCCTGCGTCACCGACTGCCCTTATGACGGCGCGATCGAGCCGGCCTCGGTGGCGCGCGTCGCGGGCCGGCTGTTCGAGATGGGGTGTTACGAAATCAGCCTCGGGGACACGATCGGCCAGGCCACACCGGAGCGGATCGATGCGATGCTGGCGGCCGTTTCGCAGGTGGTGCCCGTCGACCGGCTGGCGGGGCACTACCACGACACCGGCGGGCACGCGCTCGACAACATCGAGGCATCGCTGGAGCGTGGCCTGCGGGTCTTCGATGCGGCCGTGGGCGGGCTTGGCGGTTGTCCCTATGCGCCCGGGGCTGCGGGCAACGTGGCGACGGAGGCGGTCCACGATCGCCTGACAAAGGCCGGATACCGCACGGGGCTGGATTCCGACGTGCTGGCACGGGCCGCAGACATGGCGCGAAAGATGCGGGCCGGGTAAGAAAAATTTTGGAAAATTTTTCGGAAAATTCTTTGTAAGAATTTTGCCGCGAGGAGGGAACGGATGGCCGAAACGATCGAAGTGACGCGGGACGCACGCGGCGTCGCGACCCTGTGGCTGAATCGCGAAGACAAACACAACGCGCTGTCGGCCCTCATGATCCGAGAGTTGACAGATGCGGCCGCGCTTTTGGCCCAAGATGACGAGGTCAGGGTGGTTGTACTGGCGGCCCGGGGCAGGAGTTTCTGCGCGGGCGGTGATCTTGGATGGATGCGCGACCAGTTCGATGCCGCCCCCGATGCCCGCGCGACCGAGGCGACCCGGCTGGCCCGGATGCTGCAGGCGCTCAATACGCTGCCCAAACCATTGATCGGACGGGTGCAGGGCAACGCGTTCGGCGGTGGTGTGGGACTGATCAGCGTCTGTGATGTCGTGCTGGGTGCCGACGATGTCCGCATGGCCCTGACCGAAACGAAACTGGGTCTGATCCCGGCCACGATCGGCCCCTATGTCTGTGCCCGGATGGGCGAGGCACGGGCGCGGCGCGTCTTCATGTCGGGGCGGATGTTCGACGCGAACGAGGCGATGGACCTTGGTCTGCTGGCCCGCGCGGTGTCGGCGGGCGATCTCGATGCGGCGATCGAGGCCGAGGTTGTCCCCTATCTCTCCTGTGCGCCGGGGGCGGTGGCGCGCGCCAAGGCGCTCTTGCGGTCGATGGGCCCCCCGATCGACGACGCCACGATTGCCCGGTCGATCCAGGCGCTGACCGAATGCTGGGCGGGTGACGAGGCGCCGGAGGGCATCGGCGCCTTTTTCGGCAAACGCAAGCCGTCCTGGGCGCGGTAGCGCTGTCTTGATTGGCCATTTGGCGTTGGTCGACCGGGTCAGCGGGTGCCGCGGCCCGCGCCCGGGTGGTGCCTCGCTAAGGGCTGTCTGGCGTGACTTTGGAAAAATTGTCGCATACAATTGTATGCAATGCTTTGAAATAGCCATGTCGCATCGCGGAATATGTCCGTGATTGGTTGACCCCAACAAGGGGCACAGGTAAACCCCAGATAGTTATAGCAGCCATCTTGATGCGCGAACGGGTGCGCATGAAAGGAGCTACACCTTGGAAGAGATGCTGAGGGAATACCTTCCCGTCCTCGTTCTTCTGGGCATCGCCATCGCTCTTGGCCTCGTCCTGATCCTTGCCGCCGTCGTTCTGGCCGTGCGCAATCCGGACCCTGAAAAGGTCAGTGCCTACGAATGCGGTTTCAACGCGTTCGACGATGCGCGCATGAAATTCGATGTCCGGTTCTACCTCGTTTCGATCCTGTTCATCATCTTCGATCTTGAAATCGCGATGCTGTTTCCATGGGCCGTGGCCTTTGCGGATATCAGCATGGCGGCGTTCTGGTCCATGATGGTGTTCCTTGCGATCCTGACGGCCGGGTTTGCCTATGAATGGCGGAAAGGGGCGATGGAATGGCAGTAGGAGCAAATGCCGCGCCATATGGCGCCAACGTGGCCGGAGCCGACCGCGAAGTGGCCACGCAGGATCTCAACCGGGAACTGCAGGACAAGGGGTTCCTTGTCACGTCGACCGAGGACATCATCAACTGGGCGCGCACCGGCAGCCTGCACTGGATGACCTTCGGTCTGGCCTGCTGCGCGGTCGAGATGATGCACACCGCGATGCCGCGCTACGATCTTGAACGGTTCGGCACCGCCCCGCGCGCCAGCCCGCGCCAGTCGGACCTGATGATCGTGGCCGGCACGCTGACCAACAAGATGGCCCCGGCGCTGCGCAAGGTCTATGATCAGATGCCCGAGCCGCGCTATGTGATCAGCATGGGTAGCTGCGCCAATGGCGGGGGCTATTATCACTACAGTTATTCCGTGGTGCGCGGCTGCGACCGGATCGTTCCGGTCGACATCTACGTGCCCGGTTGCCCGCCGACGGCCGAGGCCCTTGTCTATGGCATCATGCAGTTGCAGCGCAAGATTCGCCGGACGGGCACGATCGTGCGGTAGACCCGCGCGCGAAAGGATGAATGGAAATGAGTGACGCACTCAACGAACTGGGCGGTCATATCGAACTCAAGCGGCCCGACTGTGTTCTGGGCTGGAGTGTTTCCCGCGGTGAGTTGACCGTCGATGTCGCACTGGCCAATATCGTGGGCCTGATCGAGTTTCTGACGACCGATCAGACCTGCAGGTTCTCGACGCTGGTGGATATCACGGCGGTGGACTACCCCGAGCGGGCCAAGCGGTTCGACGTGGTCTATCACCTGCTCAGCATGTACCAGAACCACCGCATCCGCCTGCGCGTGGCCACCCGCGAGGAGGACATGGTGCCCTCGATCACCGAGGTGCACCCGTCGGCCAACTGGTTCGAGCGGGAGGTGTTCGACATGTACGGGATCCTGTTTTCGGGCCATCCCGATCTGCGGCGCATCCTGACCGATTACGGGTTCCGGGGCTATCCGCTGCGCAAGGATTTCCCTACCACGGGCTACACCGAGGTGCGGTATGACGAGGTGCAGAAACGCGTCGTCTACGAGCCGGTGAAGCTGGTTCAGGAATATCGCCAGTTCGATTTCATGTCCCCTTGGGAGGGGGCGGAATACATCCTGCCGGGTGACGAGAAAAACGAAGACGCGGCGAAATGAGGAATGGCCATGCAGCACGGAGAGAGCCGATGATCTGGATCCTACTCTTCATGGTGGCCTTTGTTGTGCCGTTCTGGAAACTGCTGCCGCAATACGGCATTGCCAGCCCCTGGGCGCTGATCGCGGTGTTTCCCATCGGCACCTTGGCGCTGCTCTACCTGATGGCCTATGCCCCTCGCAATCAAGGAGACCGGAAATGATGGATGGCTCCAACTTCGACGACGCCCTGACGGGCGAACAGAAGATCCGCAATTTCAATATCAACTTTGGCCCGCAACACCCCGCCGCCCACGGTGTTCTGCGCCTGGTGCTTGAGCTGGACGGCGAGGTTGTGGAACGCTGCGATCCGCATATCGGTCTGCTGCATCGCGGCACCGAAAAGCTGATGGAGAGCCGCACATACCTGCAGAACCTGCCCTATTTCGACCGGCTGGATTACGTAGCCCCGATGAACCAGGAACATGCCTGGTGTCTGGCCATCGAAAAGCTGACCGGCACCGAGGTGCCGCGCCGGGCCAGCCTGATCCGCGTGCTTTATTCGGAAATCGGCCGGGTGCTGAATCACCTGCTTAACGTCACCACGCAGGCGATGGACGTAGGCGCCCTGACCCCGCCGCTGTGGGGCTTCGAAGAGCGCGAAAAGCTGATGGTCTTTTACGAGCGTGCCTGTGGCGCACGCCTTCATGCGGCCTATTTCCGCCCCGGCGGCGTCCATCAGGACCTGCCACCGGAACTTCTGGATGATATCGAGCAGTGGGCGCATGAATTTCCCAGGGTCATCGACGATATCGACGGGCTGCTGACCGAGAACCGCATCTTCAAACAGCGCAACGCCGACATCGGCGTGATCAACGAGCAGGACATTCTCGACTGGGGCTTTTCCGGCGTGATGGTGCGCGGCTCGGGCCTGGCGTGGGATTTGCGCCGGGCGCAGCCCTATGAATGTTATGATGAGTTCGAGTTCCAGGTTCCGGTGGGCAAGAACGGCGACTGCTATGACCGGTACCTGTGCCGGATGGAAGAGATGCGACAGTCCACCTCGATCATCCTTCAGGCGATCGAGAAGCTGCGCGCCCCTGAGGGGCAGGGCGATATCCTGGCCCGCGGCAAGATCACCCCGCCCAACCGCGGTGAGATGAAGACCTCGATGGAGGCGCTGATCCATCACTTCAAGTTGTACACCGAGGGCTTTCACGTGCCCGCCGGCGAAGTTTACGCCGCCGTCGAGGCGCCCAAGGGCGAATTCGGCGTGTTCCTCGTCTCGGACGGCACCAACAA
>JANSYB010000480.1 GCA_024742655.1 Paracoccaceae bacterium
AAGGCCCGATATCCGCCTCGGCAATGTCGTGCTGCTGGCACCGGACATGGATTTCCAGATCTTTCAGAGGATCCTGCCGCGTATTGCACCGATTGCCGAAACGATCACGATCTACGCCACGAACGGGGACCGCCCCCTGGCGTTGTCGGCACAGTTGCACGGCTACCCCCGGCTCGGCGAGGCCGAAAACGATTTCTCACAGCTTGACCCCGTCGAGGTCATCGATCTCAGCGATCTGCCGGTCGAAAGCCCCACCGGCCACCTGTATCACATCCACAGCAACGCGGTGGGCGATGATCTGAACCAGCTTCTCAACAAGGGAAAGCGCGCCGCGGATCGCCGCAAGCTCGTCCGAACCGGCAACAACACCTGGAAGATGCAGCCCTGAAATCCTGAGACTGTCTGGTAGGCCCGGAGGGACTCGAACCCCCAACCAAAGCGTTATGAGCGCTCTGCTCTAACCAATTGAGCTACAGGCCCGACCTGTGCACGGGATAGGCGCGGGCGCGGGGGGCGTCAAGGCTTTCGGATTGCGTGGGCGGGCGTGATGGTCTAACGGAACCCCAAATCCCAGTCGGAGCAGACGCATGAGCGAGCACAAGAACGGTATCACCTATTCTGATGCAGGCGTGGATATCGACGCGGGCAATGCGCTGGTGGACCGGATCAAGCCGGCGGCGGGGCGCACGGCGCGGCCCGGCGTGATGGCGGGCCTGGGCGGGTTCGGCGCACTGTTTGATCTCAAAGCGGCGGGCTACAGCGATCCGATCCTCGTGGCGGCCACTGACGGTGTGGGCACGAAACTGCGCATCGCGATCGACACCGGCAACGTGGACGGTGTGGGCATCGACCTTGTCGCGATGTGCGTCAACGACCTTGTCTGCCAGGGGGCCGAGCCGCTTTTTTTCCTGGACTACTTCGCCACCGGCAAACTGGATACGGATGCGGCCGCGCGGATCATCGAGGGCATCGCCGAGGGCTGCGCGCGCTCGGGCTGTGCGCTGATCGGGGGCGAGACGGCCGAGATGCCGGGCATGTATCCTGATGGCGATTTCGACCTCGCGGGGTTTGCCGTGGGCGCGATGGAGCGCGGCACGGATCTGCCCGCGGGCGTCGCGTCGGGTGACGTTCTGCTGGGGCTGGCCAGCGACGGCGTCCATTCCAACGGCTATTCGCTGGTGCGTAAACTGGTCGAGATCTCCGGCCTTGGCTGGCAGGCCGATTGCCCCTGGGATGACGGATCGCTGGGGGCCGCCCTGCTGACGCCCACGCGGCTTTATGTCAAACAGGCGCTTGCGGCGGTGCGGGCAGGGGGCGTGCATGCGCTGGCCCATATCACCGGCGGTGGGCTGACCGAAAACATCCCGCGCGTCCTGCCGGAGGGGCTGTGCGCCCGGATCGATCTGGACAGCTACAGTCTGCCGCCGGTTTTCGGCTGGCTGATGGGGCAGGGCGGCATGGCCGAGGCCGAGATGCTCAAGACCTTCAATTGCGGGGTCGGCATGGTTCTGGCGGTCGAGGCCGCACGCGCCGACATGCTGGCCGACCTTCTGACGGCAGAGGGCGAAACGGTGATCCGACTTGGCCACGTGACCGAGGGGCAGGGCGTGACCTATACCGGGTCGCTGGCGTGAGCAAACGCGTTGCCATCCTGTTTTCGGGCAGCGGGTCGAACATGGTCGCGCTGATCGACAGCATGACGGGCGACCACCCCGCGCGGCCCGTCGTGGCGGTGTGCAACAATGCCGATGCGGGCGGGCTGGCCAAGGCAGAGGCGCGCGGCGTGCCGACCGAGGTGATCGATCACCGCCCCTTCAAGGGCGACCGGGCCGCGTTCGAAAGCGTGCTGAACGAGACATTGGCCCGTCATGCCCCCGACATCATCTGTTTTGCGGGTTTCATGCGCATTTTCACCGACACGTTCATCTCGCACTGGCAGGGCCGGATGATTAACATTCATCCTTCGCTTCTGCCCAAGTATCGCGGGTTGAATACCCATGCCCGCGCGCTCGAGGCCGGCGAGGCCGAAGCCGGGTGCACCGTGCACGAGGTCACGCTGGAACTGGATGACGGGCCGATCCTGGGCCAGGCGCGGGTGCCCGTGCTGCCCGGTGATACGCCCCAGACACTGGCCGCGCGCGTTCTGGAACAGGAGCATATCCTCTATCCTGCCGTTCTGCGCCGGTTCGCGGCCGGCGACCGGACCCCGATCCGGCTGCCGTGAAATCCGGCGTTTCCTTTCGGACGCGCCTCGCCTATACCCCGAAAGGGGGCGAGCAGGCATATCAAACAGACAAAAGATGCACCCTGGATGATCACGATAACCACCACCCAAGATCTTGAAGCGTTCTGCGCCCGTGCGGCGCAGGCAGACTATGTCACCGTCGACACCGAATTTCTGCGCGAACGCAGTTATTATTCCAAGCTTTGCCTGATCCAGCTGGCCCTGCCGGGACGGGCCGAGGCGGATGCGGTTCTGGTCGATCCGATCGAGGGGGACCTGTCGCTTGAGCCGCTTTACGCGCTGTTCCGCGACCCCTCGGTGGTCAAGGTCTTCCATGCCGCGCGGCAGGACCTGGAAATCTTTTACGTCGATGCCGGGGTGATCCCCGATCCGCTTTTCGACACGCAGGTGGCCGCGATGGTCTGCGGGTTCGGTGAGCAGGTCGGCTATGAAACACTGGTGCGCAAGATCGCCAGGCAGCCGCTGGACAAGACTTCGCGCTTTACCGACTGGTCGCGCCGTCCGCTGACGGATGCCCAGAAAACCTATGCCCTTGCCGATGTGACCCACCTGCGCGACATCTATGAATATCTGGCCGCAAAGCTGGCCGAGACGGGGCGCGACAAATGGGTCGCCGAAGAGGTCCGGGTTCTGACCAACCCCGAAACCTATATCACCCGGCCGGAAGAGGCATGG
>JANSYB010000015.1 GCA_024742655.1 Paracoccaceae bacterium
GCCGACGCGGGTTTCATCATCATGGAACAGACGGAATATCCGCCGATGTCAGGCTCGAACACGATCTGCGTGGTCACTGTTCTGCTGGAAACCGGCATCCTGCCGATGGTCGAGCCGGTCACGGACCTGACGCTTGAGGCACCCGCCGGTCTGATCCGGGTGCGTGCGGACTGCGCGGATGGCAAGGTGACGCGCGTGACCTTTCGCAATGTTCCGGCCTTTGCGCTGCATCTGGATGCCCCGATCGATGTGCCGGGACTGGGCCGGGTCGACGTGGATATCGCATGGGGCGGGATGTTCTATGTTCTGGCGGATGCAGACAGGCTGGGCATATCGCTAGAGGCCGCCAACGGCGCGCAGATCGTACGGACCAGCGAGCGTATTCTGGCCGCGGCGCGTGCGCAATTGCCCGTGGTCCATCCCGAGAACCCCGAGATCACCGGCCCCACGATTTCGCAGCTCTACGGCGCCCCGACCGACCCGGGCACGCATCATCGCAACGCGGTCACGGTGTCGACCGGCGGGTTCGACCCGGACCGCCCCGACGCCCTTCCCGGCACGCTGGACCGGTCCCCCTGTGGCACCGGCACCTGCGCACGGATGGCGGTGCTGCATGCCCGGGGGCAGCTTCGCGAGGGTCAGGATTTCGTGAATGCCGGCCCGCTTGGCACGACATTCACTGGTCGCATCGAGACCGTCACCGAAATTGCCGGGCGCAAGGCCATTGTGCCCAGCCTGTCGGGACAGGGCTGGATCTACGGGATGTCCAGTTACACGCTGGACCCGACGGACCCGTTTCAGACCGGGTTCACGATCGGGGATATCTGGGCCTGACGCTGAGCGGGATGCAGAACAGTATTTCCGTGAGTGGCGGTTGAACACCTCGCGCAGGCATCAGGCCGTGTAGTCAGCCCCTAGGCTGTCAGCGCAACGACGAGAGTGATGACTGCCGCAAACAGAACGATGACGTGGAAGTATTTCAGCGAAATCATGTGACTAATCCGGTTTTAAAAATAATGCTCGAATCATAGCACAAAATGCCGGCTGTGTCGCCCCTGGCGCGGGTGCGGTGCAATCGCGGCCTGCCGGGCCGTTTCAGCCGGCCTCGGCGAGCCGTGCGACGTAGCGCGCCAGCGTGTCGATTTCCAGATTGACCTGGTCACCGATGGCAACCCGGCCCCAGGTCGTGACCTGCTTGGTATGTGGGATGAAATTGATCCCGAAGTCACATCCCGAAACCTCGTTGACCGTCAGAGATGTCCCGTTCAGGGCGACCGACCCCTTGGGTGCGATGAACCGGGCCAGCTCTGCCGGGGCGCGCAGCGTGACCCGCGTGCTGTCGCCCTCACCGGCAACGGCGATCACCTCGGCCAGGCCGTCGACATGACCCGAAACGATATGGCCGCCCAACTCGTCCCCGACCTTGAGCGCCCGTTCAAGGTTGACGGCCCGGCCCGGCGCCCAGGTGCCCAGATTTGTCTTCGAGACCGTTTCCGCCGACACGTCGACGTCGAACCAGTCGGCCCCCTTGTCCACCACCGTCAGGCATACACCGTCGCAGGCGATCGACGCGCCAAGATCGACGCCGGCCATGTCATAGCCAGAGGCGATGCGCGCCCGCAGGTCTCCGCGCTGCTCGATCGCGCGAATCTCGCCCATATCGGTGATGATGCCTGTGAACATGGCCCGTCTCCCTTCAATGAATTGACGACGTAGCCGTCCCTGCGCAAGCTGGCAAGGGATTGCAGGGGACGTTGCGGTATGTTTGGCCTTATTTTTGCCCAGATCCTGCGCTATTGAGAACAAAATCGCGAGGCGAGGCGTAGGTGTTTCATGAGTGCAGCGACCGGGGATAACCGGGTGTTTTTGTTTCTACAGGGCCCGCACGGACCCTTTTTCGGCAAGTTGGGGCATATGCTCACGCGGGCCGGGGCGCAAATCTGGCGCGTAGGCTTCAATGCCGGCGATGCCGCCTTCTGGCCGGACAGGGCGACCTACATCCCGTTTGCCGGCGCGGAAACTGACTGGCGTCAGACCTTTCTGCGGCTGGTGGACGAAAAGGGTGTCAGCGACCTCGTATTGTATGGCGACACGCGCCCGGTCCATGCCTGCGCGATCGAAGAGGCCCGCAAACTGGGCCTGCGCATTCATGTCTTCGAAGAAGGCTACCTGCGGCCCTACTGGGTGACCTATGAGAGAGACGGTTCCAACGGCAATTCGCGGCTGATGGAGATGAGCGTCGCGGATATGCGCAGCGCTCTGGAAAATTCCGACATGGACGCGGCCATGCCCCCGGCCAGCTGGGGCGACATGCGCCAGCATATTTTCTACGGGGCGGCCTATCATGGCTGCGTTTTGCTGTTCAATCGCCGGTATCGCAATTTCCGGCCGCATCGCGCGCTGACCGTGGCGCAGGAATTCAGGCTCTATCTCAGACGCCTGCTGCTGATGCCCGCCCAGGCCATCGACCGGCGCCTGGCCACGTGGCGCATCCGGCATGGCGGCTTTCCCTATCACCTGGCCCTGTTGCAGCTGGAGCATGACTCGTCGTTCCAGATGCATTCGCCCTTTTCCACCATGAGCGACTTTCTCGAAACGGTGCTGGACGGGTTCGCCAAGGGTGCGCCCAGGCACCATCACCTCGTGGTCAAGGCCCACCCGCTCGAGGACGGGCGCGTTCCCATCCGTTCGGATCTTTACCGCCTGGCCCGCAAATACGATGTGCGCGACAGGGTGCACTACGTGCGCGGTGGTAAACTCGCGCGCCTGCTGGACGAGGCCCGCAGCGCGGTGACCGTCAACTCGACCGCCGCGCAGCAGGTCCTGTGGCGCGGGATACCGCTCAGAACCTTCGGCGAGGCCGTCTATGCCAAGCCGGAATTCGTATCGACCAAGCCATTGCGTGATTTCTTCGCGGGCGCGGAACGGCCCGACCGCAAGGCCTATGCCGATTACCGCCGTTACCTGCTTGAAACCAGCCAGGTGGCCGGCGGCTTTTATTCCGCGCGCGGGCGGCGGCAATTGCTGCGCCAGACCGTCGACATGATGCTGAGCGCCGAAGATCCCTATGACGCGCTGCAATCCGGCACCGCGGCCCCAAGGCAACAGTTTCAGGTCGTGACCTGAGCACAGTGCATGGTTGTACTGGATTTTACCGGGTCATTCCGGTAGCATAACAAAAAAAGACCGAGGCAGAATAAAACAGGTCGAGGAGACCGGGCAGTGAATATCCAATCCAGTCGATGGGCGAAGCCCGTCGCGTTCTTACTTGTTGTGTCGATGGTATCCTCGTGTGGAATTCTGCCACGCGTTGGCCCGAGCAAGAAGGAAATCTTTGCAGGTTCGGTCCAGCGATCCGGTGATGCCTTTGTCGTCACGGTCAATGATCGCGTCACCCGCGCGACCGCGGTCCAGCCTTCTCTGGGCTTTACCGAAGAATTCAAGAATGCCGGAATTCTGGGCTCTGATACGATCCGGCCCGGTGACACGCTTGGCCTGAGCATCTGGGAAAATGTCGATGACGGCCTGCTGGCCGGCGAAGGACAGAACCAGACAGTCCTCGACGAGGTGCAGGTCGACGGCTCCGGGTTCATCTTCGTACCCTACGCCGGACGTATCCGCGCTGCCGGGAACTCTCCCGAGGCGTTGCGCCGGATCATCACGGCCAAGCTCGATGAACAAACCCCCGACCCCCAGGTCGAGGTGCGCCGGCTGGCCGGTGACGGCTCGACCGTTTCACTGATCGGCGCGGTCGGCGGTCAGGGCGTGTTCCCGATCGAACGTCCCACACGGACCCTGGCGACCATGCTGGCCGCCGCCGGTGGCGTCGTGATCGAGCCTGAGACAGCCCAGATCACGGTGATCCGCGGCAACATGCGCTCAAAGATCTGGTTCGAGGATCTGTTCAAGCATCCCGAGTTCGATATCGCCCTGCGCGGCGGCGACCGGATCCTCGTCGAAGAGGACACCCGCGCCTTTACCGCGCTTGGGGCGACGGGCGGACAGGCGCGTGTCGATTTCCCCTCGCCGACGATTTCCGCGATCGAGGCCATCGCACAGGTCGGTGGCCTGCAGGCCAATTCGGCCGATCCCACGGGCGTTTTCGTGATGCGCAACGAACCGGCCGAGATCGCCAACCAGGTGCTGGGCCGCGACGATCTGGTGGGCGCGCAGCGCATGGTCTACGTGCTGGATCTCACGCAGCCCAACGGCATGTTCATGGCGCGCGACTTCTCGATCCGCGATGACGACACGCTTTACGTGACCGAGGCGCCTTTCGCCCAGTGGAGCAAGGTGATCTCGGCGCTGACCGGCACGCTTGGTGCAGTCGGTTCCATCTCGACGGCGGGCGATACGCTCAGCGGGAACTGATGCCGCAGCCGGATGTGATTTCCCCCGCCGGAACGCCCCAGTCCCGGCGGGTTTTCTATTTCAACGCGGGTTTTCTGCGCCAGCGTCAGGTGCGGCGTATCCTCGACCTTGCGGGCTATCCGCTGCACCTGGGCAAACCGGGCGACGATGACCTGATCGCGGTCTGGGGGCATTCGCCCTACGCCGCGCGGGGCGAAGCGATGGCACGCAAGACCGGCGCGGGCCTCATCCGGGTCGAGGACGCATTCCTGCGCTCGCTGCATCCGGGGCGTGCGGGCGAGGCGCCGCTGGGCCTTGTCATCGATCGGACCGGCATTCATTTCGACGCCTCGGCGCCCTCGGATATTGAGACGCTGCTGGCCACACATCCGCTGGATGACACGGCCTTGCTGGATCGTGCGCGCGGCTGCATCGCCCGCCTGCAAGAGTCGCACCTGACGAAATACACCGCCTTCGACCCCGGAACGCCTTGCCCCGATCCCGGCTACGTTCTGGTGATCGACCAGACACGCGGCGACGCCTCGGTCGGCCACGGCGGGGCAGATGCGAACACGTTTCGCGAAATGCTCTATCACGCGCAGGTCGATCATCCCGGCGCCCGCGTCCTGATCAAGACCCATCCCGAAACGCGCGACGGGCACCGGGCGGGCTACTTCGGCCCCGGGGATGAAAACGACCGCGTGGCGCTTTTCGCCGATCCGGTCAGCCCCTGGTCGCTGCTGGAGGGGGCCGTCGCGGTTTATACCGTGTCGTCGCAACTGGGCTTCGAGGCGATCTTTGCCGGGCACAAGCCAAAGGTTTTCGCGCACCCCTTCTATGCCGGCTGGGGCCTGACGGAGGACCTTCATCCATTGGCCTTGCCCCGGCGCGGCCGCCCCCTGACACGCGCCCAGATGTTCGCGGCGTCGATGATCCTGTACCCCAAATGGTATGATCCGTTCCGCGACCGGCTATGTAAGTTAGAAGACGCCATCGCATTCCTCGAGGCCCGCAGCCGGGCCTGGCGCGAGGATCGTCGCGGCTGGACCGCCTCCGGCATGCGGCTGTGGAAACGCAAGCCTTTGCAGGGATTCTTCGGATCGCAAAAGCGCATCATCTTCGACGACGATCACGGCCGGGCAGCGCGCAAGGCCATGTCGACCGGGCGCCGGCACATGTGCTGGGCCGGCAAGGCCACACCCGGGAACGGAACAGTGCAGATCGAGGACGGCTTTCTGCGCTCGCGCGGGCTGGGCGCGGAACTGGTGCCGCCGCTGTCGCTGGTGTGTGACGAGCTTGGCATCTACTATGATCCCACGCGCCAAAGCCGGCTGGAACAGCTGATCGCGCAACGCACAGACCTGCGCCCCGATCAACAGCACCGGGCCGAGCGACTGATCCGCTGCATCACGGAACTGGGTCTGAGCAAGTACAATCTCGGGCTGCAGACCCCGGACCTGCCCGAGGGGCACCGCATTCTCGTGCCCGGCCAGGTGGAGGATGACGCCTCGATCCGGCTTGGCGCGGGAGAAATCGCCACCAATCTCGCCCTGCTCGAACATGTCCGCGCCGAAAACCCGGATGCGGTGATCCTCTACAAACCCCACCCCGATATCGAGGCTGGCCTGCGCGACGGCGCCGTTCCGCCAGAGGCGCTCGATCGGCTAGCCGATGCGATCCTGCCCGAGGCCGATCCCGCCACCCTTCTGGCCGAGGTGCAAGAGGTCTGGACCATGACCTCGCTCATGGGGTTCGAGGCGCTCTTGCGCCGCGTGCGCGTCACCACCACCGGCGCGCCCTTCTATGCCGGCTGGGGGCTGACCCGCGATCTGGGCGATATCCCGGCCCGACGCGCGGCGCGACCCACGCTCGAAGGGCTGGTGCATGCCGCCCTCATCGACTACCCGCGCTATCTCGATCCGGTGACGCGACAGCCCTGCCCGGTCGAGGTGGCGATCGACCGTCTCGCCGCAGACGATATCCCGCATCCCGGCCCGGCCAACCGGCTGCTGGCCAAACTGCAGGGCCTCTTCGCGTCCCACGCGGGACTATGGCGCTGATAGACACCCGAATTTCATCTGGCCGGAAATACCTCAGGGGGTTTGGGGGACTGGTCCCCCAAGGGCCTGCGCGGCCCGAGCGCGAATGCATCCTGCGTGGCGCAGCCACACCTGTGAATCAGGCACGCCGCCAACGGTGCAAGACATCTGTGCCCAGGGCGCGACACTCTTCCAGCCGGAACCGCTGCCCGCCCTCCAGCCGGTCTAGCCCAAGGGCCCCGATCCCGGGCAACCCCTCGGCGCCGATCGCAAAACCGGCGGTCATGCCGACAAGTTCATCAACCAGCCCCTCGGCCAGCAACGAAGCCGCCAAAGCGCTTCCACCCTCGCAGAACACCCGCGTCAGGCCCCGCGCGCCCAGTTCCGACAGCACCGAGGCCACGCTCAACTGTCCGCCCGAAAGCCCGCATTCAATCAACTCGGCGCCCACGCCGCGCCAGGCCGTGACCAGTGCCTCATCGGCATCCGGCCCATGGCACAGCCAGACCGGCACGTCTCCGGCGCTTTGTGCCAGCTGCGACATCAGCGGCAGGTCAAGCCGACGAGACGCCACGACGCGCACCGGTTGATGCGCGACCCCCATATCGCGCACGGTCAGCATCGGATCATCCGCGCGGGCCGTGCCTGCGCCGACCAGCACGGCATCGTGGCGCGCGCGGGCGGCATGCACCCAGCGGCGCGCTTGCGGTCCGGTGATCCACTGGCTGTGGCCGCTGGCCGTGGCAATCCGGCCATCGAACGACGACGCCAGTTTCAGAGTCACCCACGGCCGCCCTTCGCGCACACGCATCAGGAACCCGGCCTGGGCGTCTTCGGCCTCTGCGGCCAGCAGGCCCGTCTCAACCGCGATACCCGCCTCTCGCAGCATCGCGACCCCTCGCCCGGCCACCCGCGGATCCGGATCCTCCAGCGGACAGACCACGCGCACCACACCTGCCGCGATCAACGCCTCGGCGCAGGGCGGGGTTTTGCCATGATGGGCGCAAGGCTCCAGGCTGACATAGGCGGTGGCGCCGCGTGCCGCCGTACCGGCCTGCGCCAATGCCACCGTTTCGGCGTGGGGTCGCCCGCCCGGCCGGGTCCGGCCGCGCCCGACCACGCGACCGTCGCGGACCAACACACATCCCACCGCCGGGTTGGGCCAGCACTGTCCCAGCCCACGCCGCCCCAGCGAGATCGCAAGACGCAGAAAGCGCGCGTCGTGATCGCTCACGCGCCCTCGGTGTCCTCTGCGGCCGCGTCGGGGCGCAATTCGCTCACGAACTTGTCGAAATCATCCGCCGCCTGGAAATTCTTGTAGACGCTGGCGAACCGCACATAGGCCACCGTGTCGATCCGTGCGAGGCTTTCCATCACGATCTCACCCACCGTCTTGGAGGGGATATCGGTCTCGCCAAGGCTTTCCAGCCGCCGCACGATGCCCGAGATCATCTGCTCCACGCGCTCGGGCTCGACCGGGCGTTTCTGCAGGGCGATCCGGATCGAGCGCTCCAGCTTGTCACGGTCGAAATCCTCGCGCCGTCCATTCGTCTTGACCACCACGAGATCGCGCAGCTGGACGCGTTCGTAGGTGGTGAACCGCCCGCCACACGCGGGGCAAAATCGCCGCCTGCGGATCGAGACATGATCCTCTGCGGGGCGTGAATCCTTTACCTGGGTGTCGATATTTCCGCAAAACGGGCAGCGCATCGGCCGTCCCCCTTTTCTTCTCTGCCTCTGTGGGTCATGGGTCTGATGCCCAGTTATCCACAGGCACTATAGGCCAGCCGCAAGGTTTTGGGTAGGGGTGAAATTGCACCGCTTCATGTAGCGTGTTCCCCCTGCATTGACAGGACAGGACGGGCCTGCCACTTAGGGGCAATTTTCCAATCTCAGGACCGGCCCGGCCCATGCAAACCCCTGACGAGCTTTACATCGACCTGCTGAAAAAGACGCTGACCTTCAGTCTGTGGCCGGAACCCCCGGTGCCCTTGGGAATTTTCGGACGTCGCAAGCATTCGACGCGCCGCAAGATGGCGCAGGGGATCAACCGGATGCTGTCCGCGCGTGGCCTTTTGCTGGCCGAGGTGCCTGCCTACTCGGCCGAACAGCGCGCCGGTGGCGAGGTCTGGCCGGGCTATGCCGACACCATGGCCGGCCTGCACCGTCTCAACAATGTCGAGCAATGCGTGCGCCAGGTCGTGGCCGACGGCGTGCCCGGTGACTTCATCGAGACCGGCGTCTGGCGCGGCGGCACCTGCATCCTGATGCGCGGTGTCCTCAAGGCCCTGGGCGTGAGCGACCGGCGCGTCTTTGTCGCCGACAGTTTCGAGGGGCTGCCACAGCCCGAGATGGACCGCTACCCGCAGGACAAGGGGGATGCGCTTTACGACTACGATTTTCTTGCCGTCAGCGAAGAGACCGTGCGCGGCAATTTCGAGCGCTACGGCCTGCTCGACGATCAGGTCGTGTTCCTCAAGGGGTTCTTCGCCGACACCCTGCCCGACGCGCCGATCGACCAGTTGGCGATCATGCGGCTGGATGGCGACATGTACAGCTCGACCATGGACGCGCTCAACAACCTCTATCACAAGCTGTCGCCCGGCGGTTTCTGCATCATCGACGACTATGCGCTGCCCGTCTGCGCCCAGGCGGTCGAGGATTTCCGCAAAGAGCACGGGATCGACGAACCGCTCGAACCGATCGACAATTTCGCCAAGTTCTGGCGCAAGGCAGCCTGAGCCTATCCGCCCAGATGCGCGGCGACCCGGCGCGTATGCGGCGCATCGCGATGCTCGAACACGTAAATCCCCTGCCATGTCCCCAAGACAGGCCGTCCGGCCGCCACCGGAATGGACAGGCTCACCGGCATCATCGCCGCCTTGATATGGGCGGGCATGTCATCGGGGCCTTCATATGTGTGGGTCAGATAGGCCATTGAAGCATCGCTGGTCGGCGGCACGAGCCGGGCAAAGTAGTTGCGCAGATCCGTCTGGACCTCCGGATCGGCATTTTCCTGGATCAGCAGACTGGCGGATGTGTGGCGGATGAACAGGGTCAACAGCCCCGTCTGCTGCCCTTGCGCGGCCGTCCAGTCCACGACGTCACGGGTGAACTCGTAAAGGCCCTGGCCCTGCGTCTTGATGACAAAGCTGGTCTGCATGAGGCGGCGCCTTTCTTGGGCTGTCCGAACGGTGATGCTGCCGGTTTCTCAGCGAAAGATCCGCTCTCCCTGTTCGTCGATCATCTGTTTCGCCTTGCGGATCGAAAGGGCGTTGGCCTCATCCAGACTGCGCGCCGTGTCGGCCCGCACGAGTTGATGCACCTTAACCTCGCCGTCGATCTCTTTTTCGATGCGCGCCGCCACACGGTATCCGGACTCGTCCGTCTGGGGCGCGGCGAAGATGCGGAAATCCTTGTAGGTTTCCGTTGCTTCCTCCGGAACCTCGGGCTTGGCACCGCCACCGAACAGGCGTGACAGGATGGACATGGGAAATCTCCCCTTTCACAAAGTGGCAGGACTATCGTGCCCGGGCAGTCTATGCCGCTAGAGCGCGCGGCTGCAACGCCAGGCGCCATGCGACCGGGCAATCCGCGTCACTGATCGAGGAACGACCGTAGCTTGCGGCTCCGGCTCGGATGCTTGAGTTTGCGCAACGCCTTGGCTTCGATCTGCCGGATCCGTTCGCGGGTCACGCTGAACTGCTGGCCCACTTCCTCCAGCGTGTGATCGGTGTTCATCCCGATGCCGAAGCGCATCCGCAACACGCGTTCCTCGCGCGGGGTGAGCGAGGACAGCACCCGTGTCGTGGTTTCCTTCAGGTTGTCCTGAATGGCCGAGTCCAGCGGCAGGATCACATTCTTGTCCTCGATGAAGTCGCCAAGCTGGCTGTCTTCCTCGTCGCCGATGGGCGTTTCCAGAGAAATCGGTTCCTTGGCGATCTTCATCACCTTGCGGACCTTCTCGAGCGGCATCTGCAGCTTCTCGGCCAGTTCCTCGGGCGTGGGTTCGCGGCCGATTTCGTGCAGCATCTGCCGGCCGGTGCGCACCAGTTTGTTGATCGTTTCGATCATGTGCACCGGGATACGGATCGTGCGCGCCTGATCGGCGATGGAGCGGGTGATCGCCTGGCGGATCCACCATGTCGCGTAGGTCGAGAACTTGTAGCCGCGGCGATACTCGAACTTGTCCACCGCCTTCATCAGGCCGATATTGCCTTCCTGGATCAGGTCCAGGAACTGCAGGCCGCGGTTGGTGTATTTCTTGGCGATCGAGATCACCAGCCGCAGGTTGGCCTCGACCATTTCCTTCTTGGCCTGACGGGCCTCTTTCTCGCCCTTCTGCACCTGGTTCACGATGCGGCGGAATTCGCTGATATCAAGGCCCACATACTGGCCGACCTGGGCCATGTCGGCGCGCAGTTCCTCGACCTTCTCGGGGTTGCGCTCCATGAACATCTTCCAGCCGCGCCCGTCTTTCCTGGCCATGTCATCCAGCCAGTTGGGATCCAGCTCTCGCCCGCGATACTCTTCGATGAATTCCCGGCGGTTGATGCGGGCCTGGTCGGCCAGCTTAACCATCGCGGTGTCGATCTGCATGATGCGGCGATTGATCCCGTAAAGCTGGTCGATCAGCGCCTCGATCCGGTTGTTGTGCAGGTGCAGCTCATTGACCAGTTCCACGATCTCGGAGCGCAGTTTCTGATAGGTGGCTTCCTGCTTTTTCGAGAATGAGCCATCCTCGTTCAGCGTCGCCGAGATACGGCTGTCCTGCATCTCGGAGAGTTTCTCGTAATCATCGGCGATCCGGTCAAGTGTTTCGAGAACCCGCGGCTTGAGCGCAGCCTCCATGGCGGCAAGGCTCATATTGGCCTGATCGTCCTCGTCCTCATCGTCGTCGCTGGCGATCGGATTGCCGTCGGCGTCGAGTTCGGGTTCGTCATTTTCCTTGGTGCTGGGCGCACTGGGCACGTTGGCGGCCTCGGCCACCGGTTCGCCGTCCTCGTCGCCCATCTGGTTGCCGAACGTGGCCTCCAGATCGATTACATCACGCAGCAGGATGTCCTCACCCAGAAGTTCGTCGCGCCAGATCGTGATCGCCTGAAAGGTCAGCGGGCTTTCGCACAGGCCCGCGATCATCGTGTTGCGCCCGGCCTCGATCCGCTTGGCGATGGCAATCTCGCCCTCGCGGCTGAGAAGTTCGACCGAGCCCATCTCGCGCAGGTACATGCGCACCGGGTCGTCTGTCCGGTCGAGCTTCTCTTCCTTGCCGGACCCGAGCGTCAACTCGCCCTTGCGGCCGATTTCGGCCACGGCGGTCGATTTCTGCTCTTCGTCCTCGGCCTCTTCTTCCTCGATGATATTGATGCCCATCTCGCTGAGCATCGACATCACGTCCTCGATCTGCTCGCTGCTGACCTGGTCGGGCGGCAGCACGTTGTTGAGCTGATCGTAGGTGATGAAACCCCGTTCCCGCGCCTCGGCAATCATCTTCTTGACCGCCGTCTGGCTCATATCGAGAGAGATTTCGGCCTCCCGGTCTTCGGGTTTCTGGTCGTCAGTGTCTTTGGCGGCCATGCACGTCTCCTGCATCCGGTGAGGCGGGGTGATTCGGCTTAAAACGAATCAATAGCGCGATCTGATGATTCGCACACCCTTAACCCTTATTTCTTTACGGCTTCCTAGCCAAGTGTCACCCATCGGTCCTCTTGGCAAAACCCATCTGTTCCAAAAGCGCCGCGAACTTCTCTTTTTCAGAGCGGCTGACCGGCGCGCCATTCTCGCCCCGTTCATACTCGGTGCGGTCTTCCTGCTGGCTATGCCAGGCGCGGTTGCGCGCCTCCGCCGCCTCGCCCAGTCGCCAGGTCACCGCCTCGTCGACAAGACCGAGTATGTCCTGCTCCGCCTCGCTGATTTCCGCGGCCAGCCCGCGATCGGCATCGATCTTGGCAAAGGTTTCCGCGACCGTCATGCGGGCTAATTCATCATCACCGGCGTGGCGCACCGCCGGCACAAGAGCGACGTGGGGCAGAGACAGCAGGTTTTCAACCGCTTGCTGCCCGATTTCTTGGTTCATATGCGCCTCGAGTGTCTCTTGCCCGGCACCAGCATGACACAACAACAGGTCGCGCAACTGCCGGTGCAGCGGCGACAGACAGGCCATGTTTTCCAGCTCCGCCTCGAAATCCGTGCACACATCCGGGGTGCGGATGAGCGTGGCAAGGATCACCGCCTCGCGCAGTTGTTCCTGTGCCTGCTCGCCCGAGGCGGCAAGAAACGAAGTCTTGGTGCTGGTGCGCACGGGTTCAGGTTTGCGCCAGCGGGCCCGGCCCGCCTGCCCCGCCCCGTCCCGGCGGGGGTTGAACAGCTGCCAGCGCAGCTCCTTGATGGCCTGGCCGTAATGGCTGCGGATCGACGGGTCGCGGATCAGCTTGATCTTTTCGCGCAGCGCCTTGTCCAGTGCGGCCCGCCTTTCGGGGCTGTCATAGCTGCGCCCC
>JANSYB010000634.1 GCA_024742655.1 Paracoccaceae bacterium
CATATCGGCGTGACCAATTTCACCTTCGATCCCGAGGGCGTGAACGGGGCCAACGTGCCCGGCCACGGCCATGCGCATGTCTATGTGAACGGCATCAAACAGGCCCGCGCCTATGGCCCCTGGGTGCAGCTGTACGCCCTGCCCGAGGGCACACATGAGATCAGGGTCACCCTGAACGCCAATGACCATGGCCAGCTGGCCATCGACGGAGACCCCGTCGAGGCCACGACGACCATCGTTATCGACTGATTTTGAAACCGGCATTTGCGCCGCCGCACAAGGACATCACCTCCATGCCCGCCAAGATACCTGCCACGGTCGTCACCGGTTTCCTCGGCGCCGGCAAGACGACGCTGATCCGCCACATGCTGGAAAATGCCAACGGCAAGCGCATCGCGCTGATCATCAACGAATTCGGCGACCTTGGCGTCGATGGCGGCATCCTCAAAGGGTGCGGCATCGAGGGCTGCGCCGAGGATGATGTGATGGAACTCAGCAACGGCTGCATCTGCTGCACCGTGGCCGAGGATTTCGTGCCCACGATGCAAAAGCTGCTGGATCGTGACGAGGCCCCCGATCACATCGTGATCGAAACCTCCGGCCTCGCCCTGCCCCAGCCACTGGTGCGCGCCTTCAACTGGCCCGAGATTTCGACCCGCGTGACCGTGGACGGCGTGGTGACCGTGGTCGATGGCAAGGCCGTGTCCGAGGGCCGTTTTGCCCATGACGTGGCCGCCGTGGATGCGCAGCGCGCGCAGGACGAGAACCTCGATCACGAAACACCCCTTTCCGAGCTTTTCGCCGACCAGGTGGCCTGCGCCGACATGATCGTGGTCAACAAATCCGACCTTCTGGGGCAGGCAGAGGCCGACACGCTGGTCGGCAAGCTGCGCGGCGACAGCCGCAACGGCGTGCAGGTGGTCAAGGCCACGATGGGCGCGTTGCCCCTCGACGTGTTGCTGGGCCAGGGTATCGGGGCCGAGGCGGACATGCAGGCCCGCCACGAGATCCACCACCACCATCATCACGACGAAGACCATGACGATCACGCGCATGAGCATGACCACGATGACCACCATCACCACGATCACGATCATGACGCGTTCGAATCCTTCGTCGTCACCCGCCCCGAGATATCGGACGCCACCGCCTTTGCCGAACAGGTGGCGGAGGTGATCCGAACCCATGACATCCTGCGCCTCAAGGGCTTCGCCGCGGTTGCGGGCAAACCGATGCGCCTGACCCTTCAGGCGGTCGGCCCCCGTGTCGACACCTATTTCGACCGCCCCTTCGGAACCGAGCCGCGGCAAACCCGACTTGTCGTGATCGGGCAGTCCGGCCTCGACCGCGCCGCCATCGAAGCCGCCCTATCGGCCTGATGCTGAGCGTCGAGCCGGCAGACCCGACCGCGCCCGGACCGCGCGCCCTGCTGGAGGAAAGCCACGCCCTGATGCGCACACTCTTCCCGCCCGAAGACAATTACTTCCTCGATCTCGAAGAGCTGCGCGCACCCGACATCCGGTTCTTTGCCGCCCGCGACGGCGACCGGATAGTGGGCACCGGGGCCCTGGCGCTGAAACCGGATTACGCCGAGGTCAAATCCATGTTCACCGCGCCCCGGGCCCGCGGCAAGGGGGTGGCCGCCGCCCTTCTGCGCGCGCTGGAGGGCGAGGCACGCAAGGCAGAACGCCCGGTGTTGCGATTGGAAACCGCCGAGGCGCTGGAGGCCGCGATGCGCCTTTACGAACGCCACGGGTTCACCCGTCGCGGCATCTTCGGCGACTACCGGCCCAACACCACCAGCGTCTTCATGGAAAAACCCCTGACCTGAAGCGCGCTTGCGCATTCACTGTTCCCGAAATACTCCCGCCGGAGGCTCCCGCCGACGCCGCAAACGCAAAGGTTCGACAGAATGCACCTGCTCGCCGCCACACCCGGAACCATCGACGACGGCAAGGAGCCCGTGGATCTTGGCCAGTCGCCTGCCGACGTGATTTTTCTGTCTGCGGCCGACACCGAACTGGCCGCGCTCA
>JANSYB010000686.1 GCA_024742655.1 Paracoccaceae bacterium
ATCAGCGTGTGCTCGACCTCGGCGATGCTTTCCTTGACGAAGGTGGAACTGTCCGAGACGATTTCGTAGGCCATGCCGTCGGGGAAATCCGCTTTCGCCGCCTCCATCATCGCCTTGGCGCTGTCGGCTGCTGCGATGGCGTTGCCACCCGGAGCGAGGTAGATTCCGATCAGCGTGGCGGGCCTGCCGTCAAAGCTCGTCACCACGTCGGAATTCTTTTCTCCAAGGGTCACCTCGGCCACGTCGCGAATGCGGACCACGCCGCCATCCGCGCCCGCGCGCAGGATAATCGCGCCGAACTCCTCGGGGCTCGACAGTCGCCCCTTGGTCGAGATGTTGAGCTGCAGCCCCGGATCCTCGGTCACGGGCTGCCCGCCCACGCGCCCGATGGCGGCCTGCAGGTTCTGACTGCGCAAGGCGGCGGTGACATCGGATGGCACAAGACCAAGTGCCGCCATACGATCCACGTCCAGATTGACGCGCATGGCGAATTCGTTGGCGCCAAACATCGAGGCATCGCCCACCCCCTCGACGCGCTTGATCCGGTCCATGAGGTTGAGCCGGGCGTAGTTGGTCAGGTCGCTGCCCTCCAGCGCCTCGCTTTCGGCATAGAGCGCGATGCCCATCAGCAGGGAAGAGGATTTCTTGGCGACGCGCACGCCGGTCTGGCGGACCTCGGACGGCAAGAGTGGTTCGGCCAGCGAGACGCGGTTCTGCACGTTCACCGTGGCGATATCGGGGTCGGTCCCCACCTCGAAGCTGATGTTGAGGATGTAGGTCCCGTCGGCGCCGGAGGTGGAGGACATGTAGATCATGTCGTCGACACCCACGACCTGATCCTCGATCACCTGCGCGACGGTCTGTTCCACCACCTCGGCGCCCGCACCGGGATAGCTGGCGCTGACCGAGACCTGCGGCGGCACGATATCGGGAAACTGCTCCACCGGCATCCGCGTCAGCGCGATGAGCCCGGCGAGGAACAGAACAATTGAGATCACCCCGGCAAAGCGGGGGCGCTTGATGAAGGTATCGGCCAGCATGGTTCAGCCCCCGGGCGCGACGGCATCGACGACGACGCCGGGGCGGACCTTGTTGACGCCCTCGGTGATCACGCGCTCGCCTTCGCTCAGCCCCTCGGCGATGACGGCGAAGCCTTCGGCGTTGCGGCGCACGGTCACGCGGCGTTGCTCGGCCACGTCTTCCTCGCCCACCACGAGAACAAAGGCGCCCTGGATATCGCGCTGTACCGCCTGGGCCGGGATCGCCAATTCGCCCTCGGGCGTGTCCGAAGTGAGCGTCACGCGCACCAGTTCACCGTCCAGCAAACGCCCCTCCGGGTTGGCGAATCGCGCCCGCAAGGTCACGCTGTCTGTCCCGGAATTCACGCGGCTGTCGATGAAATCGATATCGCCGGGCTGGTCATAGATACTGCCATTGGCCAGTGTCAGCGTCACCGCCGCCTCTTTGGAAATCTCGCCGCGTTCAACCCGTTCGAGGAAATCGCGCAAAACCGCCGTCGGCACAGCGAATTCGGCATGGATCGGATCAAGCTGCACCAGCGTCGCCAACGCACCCGTCTCAGGCCCGACCAGCGCGCCCACATCCACAGCGCTGTCGCCGATGCGCCCGGCGAACGGGGCCGTGATCTGTGTATAAGACAGGTTAGTACGCCCCCGGTCCAGCACGGCCCCGAGCCGTAGCACATCGGCCTCGGCGGTGGCGAGTGCGGCCTCCGCCTGATCAAGACGTGCCCGCGCGCTTGCGTCGCGCG
>JANSYB010000362.1 GCA_024742655.1 Paracoccaceae bacterium
GTATTTCCGCGACGAACGGCGGCGTGACGTGCTTGTCCTGATCGACAACATTTTCCGGTTTGTGCAGGCGGGCTCCGAGGTGTCGGGGCTTTTGGGGCGCATCCCCAGCCGTGTCGGCTATCAGCCGACACTGGGCACCGAGCTGGCCGACCTGGAGGAGCGCATCTGCTCGACCGAACGCGGCGCGATGACCTCGATCCAGGCGGTTTACGTGCCTGCGGATGATTTCACCGATCCAGCGGCCACCCACACATTCGCGCATCTGTCCGCGTCGATCGTTCTGTCGCGCAAAAAAGCATCCGAAGGGCTGTACCCGGCGATTGACCCCCTGCAGTCGTTCTCCAAGCTTCTGACACCCGGCGCGGTCAGCCAGCGCCATTACCGGATTGCCCGTGACGTGCGCAACACGCTGGCCGAATATGAAGACCTCAAGGACATCATCGCGATGCTTGGTCTTGAGGAGCTATCCGAAAAGGACCGCGCCACCGTGCGCCAGGCGCGCCAGATCGAGCGTTTCCTGACGCAGCCGTTTTTCTCCATCGAGGCGATGACCGGCACCGAGGGGCGGTTCGTTCCACTGGACGAGACGCTGAGGAGTTGCGAGGCGATCCTGTCGGGTGAGTTCGCGGACCGTGACGAGGGCGATTTCTACATGATCGGCGGTGTCGACGATCTGAAGACCCGGGAGCCCCGGGATGCGGCTTGAGGTGATCGTGCCCGCGCAAGTGCAACTGGACGTCACGGTCAGCCGGATCGTGGCCGAGGCGCCCGACGGGCATTTCGGCATTCTTCCCGGGCACGGGGATTTCGTGACCGAGCTGGTGCCAGGTATTCTGATCTACGAGACGGAAACGGGCCGCGAACGGTTTGTCGCGCTGCATGCCGGCACATTGGTGAAATGCGGCGATCACGTCCGTGTGGCCGTGGAAAACGCGGTCGAGGGCGACGATCTGGGGCGGTTGCGCGAACGGGTGGAAAGCGATTTTCGGCAACAGGATGACGCCGAACGTGCGGCCCGTGCGGCGCTTGCGCGGCTGGAGGCCAGCATGGTCCGGCGGTTCCGTGATCTCGAAAGTCTGAACCCATGAGCAAGGATAACGACCAGGAAACGAGGATGATCTCCCGCAAGGCGCGTCGTCTGGAACAGGCCCGCAAGCGGCGTTCCAAGAACGCGTGGTACGGGCTGGGTATGTTCGGGATGGTCGGCTGGGCGATTGCCGTCCCGACATTGCTGGGAACCGCGCTTGGCTTCTACATCGATGCCCGCTGGCCCGGAGAGATGTCCTGGACGCTGGCCCTGCTTCTGGGCGGTGTCGGCCTTGGTTGCCTGAACGCGTGGTACTGGGTTCAGCGAGAGGGGCGGGGCGATGACTGAGCCTGTGGAGTACGGCTTGCTGATGCTGATTCTGGGCCTTGTCGTGCTGCTTTCGGTGCCTCTGCGACAAGGATTGCGGTGGGCCTGTCTTCCCGGCATGGTCGGATTTGTTGCGCTTGGCGCGGCGGTGTCGGGGATCGACCGGTGGTCCGGTGTCCTTACACCTGCGATCAATGACCAGATCGAGTTTCTCGCGCAATTGGGCATCGTCGCCCTGCTGTTCCGGGTCGGCCTTGAAAGCGATCCCGGGCGCCTTGTCGCACAGCTTGGGCGTGCGGTTGCGATCTGGCTGCCCAATGTGGTTCTGCCGGGACTTGCCGCATTCGCGCTGATCCTCGTTTGGCCGGGTTTCGGGCCGGTGCCTGCGTTCATCATGGGCATCGCCGCGACCGCGACAAGCATCGGCGTGTCGGTCGCCCCTTGGGAAGAGGCAGGCGCACTCGACAGCGAGGATGGCGCGCTGATGCTCGACATTGCCGAACTCGACGATCTGTCCGCGGTGATCCTGCTGGGTATCCTGTTTGCCGTCGCGCCCTCGCTCAAGGATGGAATGAGCGACGGGATCTGGTCAGAGGTGGCGCTGGTCGGCGGGTTCCAGGTGCTGAAAATCCTCGGGTTCGGGGCGCTGTGTTTTGCGTTCTCGCGCTTCGCCGAGCGGCGGCTATCGGCGGTCTTCGCCAATCTCGATTCCCGGCTCGGACCATTTGCATTTGCCGCCGGAGCCGTCTTCGTGATCGCGGCGCTGGCCGACAGCCTGGGCTTTTCGCTGGCGATTGGGGCGCTCTTTGCCGGACTGGCCTTCAGCCGCGACCCCGCCGAACGCCGGATCGATGAGGCCTTCGCCTATATCCTGGCGATCTTTGGCCAGTTCTTTTTCCTTTCCATCGGGATGTCGATCACTTTCGACGGGTTTGGTGCCTCGCTGGCCCTTGCGACGGCGCTGTTCGTGGTGTTGAGCGCCGGAAAGCTCATTGGCGCGGGTCTTCCGGCCTGGGCGATCGGCGGGGGCAGAACCGGCCGGTTGATCGGCGCCAGCATGATCCCACGCGCCGAGATCTACCTGATCGTCATGCTGCACGGCCTGACCCTTGGGGCCTGGGCGGTGCCGCAGGAGCTTTTCTCGGCTGCGGTCGTCGCCGCCATCGGGACGGCCATCGCCGGCCCGCTCGTGGTGGCGCGACTGCTCGGCGCGCAGCGACAGGAGGCGCAGGCGACATGACCGGAACTATCACCACATGGGTCACGGCCTTCGGTGTGGGGGCGACGGTGGGCGCGCTTTATTTCATTCTGCTTTGGCTCGCGGTGCGCGCGTTGACGCGCCCGTCGTGGTCGTTTCCGTTCCGAATGGTCGCGTTCTACCTTCAGGTGCTGGTGCGCATCGGGCTTGTGTGTGGGGGCCTTCTGCTTGCTGTCATGCTCGAAGCGCCGGTTGGGGAGATCGCCCTGGCGCTGGCCGGTTTTCTGGTCGCACGGTTCGTGATCACGACAGTCGTGCGCCGGCAAGGTCAGGAGGGCACGTGATGGAGATCAGCCCGGACGCATGGATCCTTTACGAGTGGCGCGGCTGGCAGCTGAACGCCACGGTGGTGTTCACCTGGGGCGTGATGGCGATCCTGGTGCTTGGATCATGGGCCGTGACCGCACGGCTCAGCGAAGGTGAAACGGTGTCACGCTGGCAGGTGATGCTGGAGGTCATCGTCGGTCGTATCCGCGATCAGATCGACGACATGGGCAGCGGCGACCCGGAACGCTACCTGCCGTTCATCGGCACGCTTTTCCTGTTCATCGCCTCGGCCAATATCCTGACGATCGTGCCCGGCTACCAGCCGCCCACCGGTTCGCTGTCGACCACCGCGGCGCTCGCCATTTGCGTTCTGATCGCCGTGCCGGTTTTCTCGATCGGCCAGCGCGGTCTGGCGGGCTACCTGAAAACCTATGTCCGGCCAACGCCCCTGATGCTGCCCTTCAACATCGTCAGCGAGGCCTCGCGGACCCTGGCTCTGGCGATCCGCCTTTACGGCAACGTGATGAGCGGAACGGTTATCGTGGGGATCCTGATCAGCATCGCCCCCTTCTTTTTCCCCATTCTGCTTCAGCTGCTCGGGCTGCTGACGGGGCTTATCCAGGCCTATATTTTTGCCATCCTCGCGATGGTCTACATCGCGTCGGCCAGCCGTGACCGCGCATCGGAGCAGGACAACCAAACGCAAGCACCCAACAACCAGGGAGACTGACCATGGACCCAGATACGTGGATCGCCATTATTTCCATCGTGACCGCCGGCCTGACCATCGCCATAGGGTCAATCGGCCCGGCCATCGCCGAGGGGCGCGCGGCATCGCAGGCCCTTCAGTCGCTGGCGCAACAGCCCGACGCGTCCGATACGATCACGCGCACCCTGTTCGTGAGCCTCGCGATGATCGAATCCACCGCCATCTACTGTTTCGTGGTCTCGATGATCCTGATTTTCGCAAACCCGTTCACGAC
>JANSYB010000501.1 GCA_024742655.1 Paracoccaceae bacterium
AAAAAACGCGCGCTGATGAATCTGCTTGCGATCAAAAGAGGCGACGGGTGGCGCACGGGCCTCCAGCACACACAAATCCGCGCTCAGGTCACACCGCCACCTTGTCCGCGCCCTTGAGGCCCAGCATTGCGCGCGCCTCGTCGGGGGTGGCAATCCCACGCCCCATGCCCTGGATGATCTCGCGGATCTGCATCACCTGTTCGGCATTCGAGCGCGCCATGACACCCCGCGAGATCATCAGGTTGTCCTCCAGCCCGACGCGGACATGCCCGCCGAGTTCCGATGCGCGCGTGGCCATGGGAATCTGGTGGCGCCCGGCGGCCAGGACCGAGAACATGTAATCTTCGCCGAAAAGCTTGTCTGCCAGTGTGATCAGGTAATCGAGCGTATCGGGGTCAGGCCCCATGCCACCCAGAACGCCAAAGACGAACTGGATAAGGAATGGCGCCCGCACCATGCCGCGATCCACGAAATGTTTCAGCATGTAGAGATGGCTGATGTCGTAGCATTCGAATTCGAAGCGCGCGCCGCGGTCCTGCCCCATCCGGGTCAGAATACCGGCGATGTCGCGTGGTGTGTTTTTGAAGACCAGGTCATCCGTTCCGCGCAAAAACGGCTCTTCCCAGTCAAACAGCCAATCGCGCGGTTTTTCCGCCATGGGATAGAGCGCAAAATTCATCGTGCCCATGTTCAGCGAACACATTTCGGGACAAAAGCGCAATGCGGCCTGAAGCCTGTCTTCCAGGCTCATGATCGCGCTGCCACCGGTGGAGAGGTTGATGACCGCATCGCACCCGGCGGCGATACGCGGCAGGAACTGCGCGAAATGGGCAGGATCTGCCGAGGGGCGGCCATCACTGGGATCACGCGCGTGCAGATGCAGGATCGCAGCCCCCGCATCGGCCGCATCAATCGCCTGTTTTGCGATATCCGCAGGCTTCCACGGCAGGTAGGGCGACATGGACGGTGTGTGGATCGAACCTGTAATCGCGCAGGTGATGATCGTCTTGCCCATCACGCCCTCACGCCGGTTGCAACAGGTCCGACGGAACCTCCGCCATGAATTGCGAAAGGGATTGATCGAGCAAACCGATCAACTCCTCCACTTGCGGTTCGGACACGGTCATCGGCGGGCAGACAAGGAAATGATCCCCCGACAGCCCCCCGCGGGTGCGCCGCGAATAGATTATGAGCCCGTTCTGGTACGCGATCTCGACCAGCCGGTCGAACGCCTTGAGTTGCGCAGGAAGCGGCGTCTTGCTGTGCCGGTCGTCCATCAACTCGAATGCGAGCAAAAGGCCCTCGCCCCGGACATCCCCGATCATCGGGTATTTCTGCATCAGGTCACACAGCCGCGACTTCAAAATCGCGCCCATACGCCGCGTGTTGTCCATCAGGTCGCTTTGCTCGATCTCGTCGATCACCGCCACACCGGCGGCACAGGCAAGCGGGTTGCCCGCGTAGGTATGGCCATGGATAAACCCGCCCGCATCCAGCACGGCCTCGACCATGTCGTCACGGGCTATCACCGCGCCCAGAGGGACGTACCCGCCACCGAACCCCTTCGACAGACAGATAATGTCGGGCACCACGTTCCAGTGTTCCGCTGCGAAGAAGGTCCCCGTGCGCCCACCGCCCGTCATGACCTCGTCATGGATCAGCAGAACGCCGTACTGGTCGCAGATCTGCCGGATCCGCTGCATGTAGCCTGCGGGGGGCACCAGCGCGCCGGTGGATGCGCCACCGATCGGCTCAACGATGAAAGCCAGAACGGTTTGCGGCCCTTCCTCCAGAATCTTCTCCTCGAGCATCTGCGCATAATGCGCGCCGGTTGCCGGGTTATCCGGGTCCAGCCCGTCGAGATAGGCGCGGGGAGCAGGGATTTTCGGCATCGCGTGCATCATGGGATCGAACGGCGCCGTCATCGGCGCATAGCCCGTGACCGAGAGCGCCCCCAGCGTGGACCCGTGATAGGACGGCGTGCGGGAAATGATCTTGTAGCGCTGCGCCTCGCCGCGGGTCAGGGCATATTGGCGCGCCAGTTTCATGCCGCTTTCCGTGGCCTCCGACCCGCCGGAGACGAAGAACACCCGGTTCAGACCCTCCGGCGCCAGCGCCGCGGCCCGGTCGGCCAGCGCCTCGGACGCCTCGGTCTGGAAATGCAGGCGGTAGCCGAAGGTCGCCTTCTCCATCTGTTTCTGCATGGCTGCCAGAACGCGCGGATTGGAATGGCCGATATTGCTGACCATCGCACCCGAAGAGCCGTCGATGTAACGCTTTCCGGTGGTGTCCCACATGTAGATGCCCTCGGCGCGGTCAAGCTGTGGCCGGGCCAGGCGCGTCTGATAGAACAGCCGGCTCATGTTTCACCCGCAACCGGCAGGGCGGCGCAGGCATCGGGATTGAGCGCCAGTGCCACGGTCTCGCCCTCCGCAAAGGGCTTGCCCTGGATCATGTTCATCGCTTGCAGTTTTGTCTCTCCGACGCGCAGAAAATACCGCGCCAGTTGCCCTTGGTAATCTACGGCCTCCACCACCGCTTCAACGCCTTCGCTGCCTTGCCGGCCAAGCGTCAATTTCTCTGCGCGCACCATCAGCTTTGCCTCCGGGCCATCGCCCAGCGTGGTCGCATGTGACAAAGGCACTGGCGTCGTTCCGAACTCGGCCGTTTCAAGCACGACATGGGTCGCATCGCGCGCTGTTACACGGGCGTCGAGCAGGTTCGAGGCCCCAAGGAACCCGGCCACGAATTCCGAGGCGGGGGTGTTGTAGACCTCCTCGGG
>JANSYB010000499.1 GCA_024742655.1 Paracoccaceae bacterium
CGCCTCGACGAGGTGATCCCGCCTGCCCTGCGTCCGCTTGACGAGGTGCGCGAGGCCGTCGAGGCCGGCTGGCAACAAGAGCAGGTGACCGCCCTGCTGCAAGAGGCCGCCGCACCATTGGCCGAGCAGCTGCGCAACGGCGCGGATTTCGAAGAGGCCGGGCTGGAAATCGCCGCCGAACAGGAAATCACCCGGCAGGGTTTTCTGTCCAATGCCCCGGCGGAATTCATCGACACGGTCTTCGGCATGGAGCCGGGCGAAGTGGCTGTCATTCCCGGCAACGGCCGTGTGTTCATCCTGCGGCTCGACGATGTGGCCCCGCCCGACGAGACCGATCCGGATCTTGAGCGCAGCGCGCAACTGATCCGGGGCGAGGCCGCCGCGGGGCTGTCTCAGGACCTCTTTCAGATCCTGTCCGCCGACATCATGAGCCGCGCCGAGATCGAACTTGACGAGGGTGCCATCAACGCCGTGCACGCAAACTTCCAGTAACAGGTGGCCCCTTGGACCTGACCCCTTCCTTCGACGATTTCGCCCCCGGCTACGAGGCCGGGCAGAACCAGCTTGTCTACACCCGTCTGGCCGCCGACCTCGATACGCCGGTGTCCCTGATGCTGAAGCTGACGGGTGCGGCGCGCGATGCCTTCATGCTGGAATCGGTGACCGGCGGCGAGGTGCGCGGGCGCTACTCGATCATCGGGATGAAGCCTGACCTGGTTTGGCAATGCCACGGCAGCACAAGCCGCCTCAACCGACAGGCCCGGTTCGATGCCGACGCGTTCGAGGATCAGGACGGCGACCCGCTTGAGAACCTGCGCGCCCTTCTGGCCGAAAGCCGGATCGACCTGCCCGAAGGTCTGCCGGCGGCCAGTGCCGGGCTCTTCGGCTACTTGGGCTATGACATGATCCGGCTGGTCGAGCATCTGCCGGACGTGAACCCCGACCCGCTTGGCCTGCCCGATGCGCTGCTTTTGCGCCCCTCGGTCGTGGTGGTGCTCGACGGGGTCAAGGGCGACGCCATCGTCGTCGCCCCCGCCTGGGCCGGATCGGGGCAATCGGCGCGCGCCGCCTATGCACAGGCCGCCGAACGGGTGATGGACGCGGTGCGCGATCTGGAACGCGCGCTGCCGCAACAGGCCCGCGACCTGGGCCAGGCACACGAGGACGCCGAGCCGGTATCCAACTTCACCCGAGAGGGCTACAAGGCCGCCGTGGAAAAGGCCAAGGACTACATCCGCGCAGGCGATATCTTTCAGGTCGTGCCCAGCCAGCGCTGGACACAACCCTTCCGCCGCCCGCCCTTCACGCTTTATCGGTCGCTCAGGCGCACCAACCCGTCGCCCTTCATGTTCTATTTCAATTTCGGCGGCTTCCAGGTCATCGGCGCCAGCCCCGAAATCCTTGTCCGCGTAATGGAGGGCGAGGTCACGATCCGCCCCATTGCCGGCACCCGCCCGCGCGGCGCCACGCCAGAAGAGGACCGCGCCCACGAGGCCGACCTGATGGCCGACGCCAAGGAACTGGCCGAACACCTGATGCTGCTCGATCTGGGCCGCAATGACGCGGGGCGCGTGTCGAAAATCGGGACCGTGCGCCCGACCGAGGAATTCATCATCGAACGCTATTCCCACGTGATGCATATCGTGTCGAATGTGGTGGGCGAACTGGCCGAGGATCAAGATGCGCTGTCGGCCCTGCTGGCCGGTTTGCCCGCGGGCACCGTGTCGGGCGCCCCCAAGGTGCGCGCGATGGAGATCATCGACGAACTGGAGCCCGAAAAACGCGGCGTCTATGGCGGCGGCGTGGGCTATTTCAGCGCAGGCGGCGACATGGATGTGTGTATCGCGCTGCGCACGGCGGTGGTGCAGGACGAAAAACTCTATATCCAGGCCGGCGGCGGCGTGGTCTATGACAGCGACCCCGAGGCCGAGTACATGGAAACGGTCCACAAATCCAACGCCATCCGCCGCGCGGCGGCGGACGCGGCCCGCTTTACCGGCGAGGGCAACGGCTGACCGGATTGATCCAGGTCAATGATTGGTTCGCGCATCACCTTTAGACAGAACATATTCCAATTCGCGAATGTTCTTCAAAGGAGCGCCCACATGACATCCCTTACCCGCCTTCTGACGGTCCCGGCCCTTGCCCTTGCATTGGCCACAGCCCTGCCCGTTGCCGGCATCGCCGACAATTACGGTGCGATGTTCGAAACTTCCGTCGCCGCCGACACGCTGCCCGAGAAGAAACACACCAAGGCCGGGCTCTACATCACCGCCGCCGAATCCGCCGATCTTCTGGCGGCGCGTGATGACGTGATCCTGCTTGACGTGCGCAGCCCCGAAGAGACGATGTTCGTGGGTTACCCGGTGGTGGCGGATGCCAACATTCCGTTCAAGATGGTCGATCCCGCCCATGGCTTCAACGCCAAGAAAAACAGCTACAAGATGGCCGACAACCCCGGTTTCGCCGAGGCCGCCAAGACCTATCTCCAGACGACCGATGCCGCCGCCGTCATCGTCATGTGCCGCTCTGGCGGACGCAGCGCCCAGGCGGTCGATGCCCTGATCGGGGCCGGGATCACGGTGCCGCTTTACTCCATGGTCGACGGGTTCGAGGGCGACAAAAACGACGCGGGCCGCCGCGAGGTCAATGGCTGGAAGAATGCCGGCGCGGAGTGGACCTACAAGCTGCGCGCCGATTACCTGATCACCGGCAACTGACCCCTTGCGCCGGGCCACGCCACACGGCATGACGCGGCATGGCCCGGCTGATCGCGTTCAACAAACCCCATGGCGTGCTGTCGCAATTCA
>JANSYB010000391.1 GCA_024742655.1 Paracoccaceae bacterium
AGTCCCAAACGGGCCGAAATCTGGAAATTGGTCAGCCCGTCCACCAGCAGGGCGAGGATCTCGTGCTCGCGCCGGGACAGGTTGTCGGTGTTTTCCGATGTCAGCTTGCGCAGGATATCGGTGGGCACGATGGAATGCCCCTCCACCAGCTTGCCCAGGATACGTGGCAGGCTGGTCAGGATCTGGCTCATCATGCAGACCGAATTGGCCCCCGCCTTGACCGCCGCGCGGATGAACGCGAACTCGGAATCCTCGGCCACCACCACGACCATGACCTCCGGGTGGTCCTTGTGCACCATCTCGAGGGTATAGCTGAGATCCGCATCGGCAAGCCGGACCCCGAGGATCAGGATCGTTCTGGACCGGGAGGCGGACAGCAGTTTCTTGAGGCTGGCCTTGTCCGTGGCAAAGGCACCCAGCCTCACCTCGGGGATCTGCGACACCAGAGAGCCGATCCCCTGGCACACGATCAGCTGTCGGTCGGCGACAATGACCTCAGGGGTATCGTCTTGTGAAAGGGTCGTCATTTCAGGCGCGGTGTCCGTGGTCATCATTCGTCAACACTACACCAAAAATGTCCGGAACCTAGAAAAACGATTGCGACATAAAACCGTCCGAAGGCGATGATTCCAAACGAAAAATACGTATGCAACGGTATGCAGGGCAAAAATCGCACCGAATTCTTACCCGATAGGGTGGGATTTCCCTACCCGTTGGCCATTTTTGCGCCGAACGCACTCTCCGAGGCTGTTCATGCGGTCGGTTGGCATGCTACGTGCAGCGCCGATATGAAAGCCATTCCAAGGGAGAGCGAGAGATATGAACGGCTACCAGCACCTTTTCATCCCCGGTCCGACCAATGTGCCGGAACCCGTCCGTCAGGCCATGAACGTACCCATGGAAGACATGCGCGCCCCGGATTTCCCCGAGCTTGTCACCGGCATCCTGACCGACCTCAAGAAAGCCTACCGCATGGACGGTGGCCGGGTCTTCGTCTTCCCGTCCTCGGGCACCGGCGCCTGGGAATCGGCCATCCAGAACACGCTGAACGCGGGTGATAAGGTTCTGATGTCGCGTTTTGGCCAGTTCTCGCTGCTGTGGGTCGACATGGCCGAGCGCCTCGGCCTCGACGTGGAGCTTTGCGAAGTCGAATGGGGCAAGGGCGTGCCGGTCGAAGATTATGCCCGCATCCTGGAGGCGGACAAGGATCACAAGATCAAGGCCGTTTTCGCCACCCAGAACGAAACCGCCACAGGCGTGACCTCGGACATCGCCGGCGTGCGCAAGGCGCTCGACGCCTGCGGCCACCCGGCGATGCTTTTCGTGGATGGCGTCAGCTCCATTGCCTCGATCGAGTTCGAGATGGACAAATGGGGCGTGGACCTGGCCGTGTCCGGCTCTCAAAAGGGCTTCATGCTGCCGGCCGGCCTGGGCATCCTGGGTGTCAGCGACAAGGCGCTGGAGGCCAACAAAGCCGTCAGCAACGCGGGCATGAGCCGCTGCTATTTCAGCTTCGAAGACATGATCAAGCTCAATGATACGGGCTATTTCCCCTACACGCCGGCCACGCAGCTGCTGCGCGGTCTGCGCTGCTCGCTCGACCTGCTGCTCGAGGCGGGCATGGAAAGCGTCTGGGCCCGTCACAAGCGTCTGGCCGAAGGCGTGCGCGCCGCGGTGGACGCATGGGATGGCTGTGAACTCGTGGCGCGCGGCCCCGAATGGCATTCCGACACGGTTTCGGCGATCTATGCCCCCGAGGGCGTGGATGCGCGCGACGTGATCTCCGGTGCGTACTGGAAATACCAGACCTCGCTCGGCACCGGCCTGAACAAGCTGATGGGCAAGGCGTTCCGCATCGGCCATCTCGGTTCGCTCAACCCGGTGATGCTGTGCGGTGCGATCTCGGCGGCGGAAATGGCGCTGGTCGATGCCGGCGCCAAGATCGAGCCTGGCTCGGGCGTGGCGGCCGCGCAGGCGCATTACCGTGCGACCACTCCGGACGGCCAGTCGGCCCAGACGAAAGCGGCATAAGGAATGGCGGACATGAAGATCCTTGTCACCCGCGCCTGGCCCAAGGAAACCGAGGACCGCCTTGTCGAGGCGGGCCTCGGCGAGGTCACGCTGCGCCACCCCGACAGCCCGATGAGCCATGACGAATGGATGGCGGCGGCCGAAACCTATGACGTGATCATGCCGACCGTGTCGGACAAGATCCCGGCCGCGTTCTACCCGGCCGCCAAGGGCAAGGTGAAAATCTTTGCCAATTACGGCGTCGGCTTCAACCACATCGACATCGATGCGGCGGCGGCCAACGACATCGTGGTGACCAACACGCCGGACGTGCTGACCGATTGCACCGCGGATCTGGCGATGGGGCTGCTTCTGGCTGCCGCGCGCCGCATCGGCGAGGGCGAGCGCGAGACCCGCGCCGGAAACTGGGAAGGCTGGCGGCCCACCCACATGATCGGCAAGAAGGTGACCGGCGCCACGATCGGTATCATCGGCTTTGGCCGCATCGGTCAGGCCATGGCACGACGCGCGTATGGTGGTTTCGGCATGCGCGTGGTGTTCCAGGATGCCTGGCAGGTGCCCGACGATATCAAGGCCGCGAACGGCAATGCCGAACAGCTGGGCTCGATGGCCGAAGTGGCGGCGGCGGCAGATTACCTGTCCCTGCACTGCCCCGGCGGCAAGGACACGTTCAAGATGATCAACGCCGATGTGTTCGGCGCGATGAAACCCGGCTCGATCCTTGTGAACTCGGCCCGTGGCGACGTGGTGGACGAGGACGCGCTTTTCGATGCACTTGATTCCGGGCATCTCGCGGCGGCGGGTCTGGACGTCTACCACAACGAGCCCAAGCTCGATCCGCGGTTCCTGAGCTACGAGAACATCGTGCTTGCGCCGCACCTGGGCAGTGCCACGGACGGCACCCGGGCGGCGATGGGATACCGTGCCATCGACAATCTCGAGGCGTATCTGCGCGGCGAGACACCGGGCGATCTGGTGACGCCGAAATAACGCTAACGGTTTCTTAACCGGAACCACCGAACACTCGGGCCATGAGCAACACTCATGGCCCGATGTCGTCAGAGGACTGGCTGGCGAACCTGTTTTCCTCCAGGGCCGCGCGCGATGGTCAGGTCGTCCGGCGCAAGCTGCGCGACGTCGACCGCTATATCGGGCGCGAGGCCCTCAAGTCCGAATTGGATCGCCGCGGGTTTCGCGCCGTCGAGAACGCGGGCCAGATCATCATCTTCTGCAACCGCGAACCGATCCATCGGGTGGTGTGACCATTTTCTGCGCAGAAAATGGCCCGGAAAATGCGCATTTTCCGGTGGCAGAATTTGTGCAAATTCTGCCTCTTCCAGAACAAAAGTTTCCTATCATAAACAATTGTATTTCTTGCGACATTCCGCACTGCAGCGAGTGCATCCAACGGCATTCCGGCAGCGCTAACACGGGTAGTGCATCCCTACCCGCTCAGGCCCGCGGCCCAACCCCGGGCACGCTTTGCTACCCATCGGAAAGTATCGCGCGCGCGGCCCCTGCGACATGGTCGACCCAAGCAGCGCCCCCAGACCGGGCGGCGC
>JANSYB010000194.1 GCA_024742655.1 Paracoccaceae bacterium
ACACGGAAAGCAGGGCGCGGCGGACAGGGGCGAGGTCGGTCATCAAGGTCTCCGGCAAATCAGATGGCAGCATGTGCCCTGCGGCATAAGACATCTTTGCCAGAGATTGAACCGCCTAGATGTCGCGCCCTATGTCGCCCGTTGCGCTAAAGCGTTTGGCGAAAAACCTGAATCACAGATTTTCGCCAAACGCTTTAGTTCATGCCCGAAATGCTCAGCGCGTCGGCCTGCAGATCGCGGATGCCGACTGGGGATCCTTCTGGCTTTGCCAGCGACCATCGTGTCCGGGAGGATGTTTCCGTGACCCGGCCAGACAGAACGATCTGCTGCGTCGATCGCGGTTTGAGTCTGGTTTTTTCGAGATAAACACTGGGCTCAAGATGCAGTCGGCCGGAGCCGTCCGACCGGAATATCCAGATTTCCCCACTTTTCAACGCAAGCGAAACCGTCGTGCCACCCATGTCGACGGCGGCATCCACGTCTGGATGCAGATGAAAGCGGATGTCGAAGGTGATGCCCTGCAGTTTCGTCGCATCCAGTGTCTTGTCGAAGCGACGTTGACCGCTCTCGTCCAAAGCCAGAAGCATGTCCTCACCGGCGATGCCACGTCCATCGAAGGTCATTTCGAGTTTGCGCACATGGGTCAGACCATAGTGTTTGCGGTACCCGTCATGCGATCCCTCGAAGCGCAGCCCATCCGGGGCCTGGCTGACCTCGATCCGCACGTCCCGGGGGATGTCTGTCAACAGGTCGTGTTTTTGGGGTCCGGTCCCGAGGCGGCTGCTGGACTGGCCATCCAGAACCAGGGTCGAATGCGAGGGTGTTGCGCGCCCGGCCCGGCGCCAATCGGCGCCGAGATGCGCGCCCGGGCCACAGTTGACGACCACTGGCCGCCGGCCTGACGTCAGTTCGAAGGCCAGTGTGGATGCATGTGCATTCGATGACGCCTTGCCGCCTGGTGGTGTGGCCGCATCGACGATCAGCGAACTTCTGCCGGCGCTCAACCGGGCAAAGCCCATCGAGAGGCCGTCAGGTGTGCGCCCTTTGACGCCGCTTGCCGCCAGCGCACTGTCCAACCGGCCTTCCAGCCCGCGACCACCGCCGTGAAACCGGGCCAACCCCCCGTCGGCATGGCGCAGGGTTCTCAGCGTGGGGCCAATCCGTTCGATGGCCGACCAATGGGCGTTTGCGGGACTGCGGCCCGACTCGCTCAGGGCGACGGCGGCCCATGTGAGCAGCGTGAAAACCTCAAGCAGTTCTTCGGGGTTGCGGGTCGGAATGCCGCCATGCGCATCGATCTGAAGACCACATTCCCGGGCAAGGGCGTTTGCTGCCGGTTCGACGTGGTCCTCCATACCTTCCAGCGAAAGCCCGGCATAGACCAACCCGGTCAGGGCCTCGAACCTGGGCAGGCCCGGTGCCGTGGCCCGCCAGCGCCGGCCCAGAAACAACGTTTGCTGCGCAATCGAGCGATAAAAGGCGTCCGATTGATCCTGATCGCGCCCCATGAGCAGGAAAATGGCATGGTTGATCCACCGGATCAGGCGACGTCCGGTCAGGTCCGGCGTCCAGCCGGGTCCACGTCCTGCGCCATACAGCGTGATCCAACGCCACAGCCAGTCTTGTGCCCGTGCCCGCGCCGGAACGTCACCGGCCGCCGCCAGATCATCCAGCCAGGCGAACCCGTGGGTTTCATTTTCGAACGCGGTATCGGGTGGATCAATATCCCACAGGTTTGTGTCGGGGGCCTGAACAAGATGGCCCGCAAAGACAAGGTTGCCCGCCGACAGCTGCTTGCCACGCGCAAAGCTTCCGATCGTGCGCGGCTCGGGTTGTGATACGAAAGTGGTGGCATGGGCGCCGAAAGCGGCCCGGCGTGCAGCCAGGCGATTCAGAAAACGCGAATAACGCGCAGAAAGTCTTTCGGACTGCGACATGGGATCCTGGCCTCGGCACGCTCTTTTTGGCGTTGTAGCGTGACTATAGCGTGACGCCGCGGGCAAGTCATCAGGCTTTCACCCTGCGCAGGCCCGTGGCGCGCGCCAGGCGGTTCAGGATTTGCGAAGGCAGGCTATGTAGAACCCGTCCATTCCACCCAGCTCTGCCCAGAAATCGGGTCGCAGACGCAAGCCGCCTTCCGGGGTTTTCCAGCCCTCGTCGACACCGGGCACCATCAGCGCATCGGTGTCCGTCGTCAGCCCCTCGTGTCGCCCGAGTGCCTCCTCGATCTGTACCTCACCCTCGTCCGGCAGAAGAGAGCAGGTGCAGAACACAAGTCGCCCACCCGGCTTCAACAGGTCCAGTGCGTGATCCAGAAGTCGGGTCTGAAGCGCGATCAGCGCGCCGAACTCCGACCCGTCCTTGGCGAATGGCAGATCCGGGTGCCGCCGGATCGTGCCGGTTGCCGAACAAGGGGCGTCCAGCAGGATGGCATCGTAGGGGCCGCCTTGATGCTCGAGCGCATCGCCGGTCACGCAGTTGGCCTGCAATCCGGTCCGGTCGAGGTTTTCCTGCACCCGTCTCATCCGTTTTGCCGATATGTCCAGTGCGGTCACCTCGGCGCCCGCCGCGGCCAGTTGCAGCGTCTTGCCGCCTGGTGCGGCGCACAGGTCAAGAATGCGTTCACCAGTCTGCGGGGCGAGGATCCCGGCAGGCAGGGCCGCGGCCGCATCCTGAATCCACCATTTTCCGTCATCATAGCCCGGAAGCGCAGAGACCTGACCGGCCTCAGTCAACCGGATCGAACCCGTCGGCAAAAGTCGCCCGCCAAGGGTTTCGGCCCAGGTGGCGGCGTCATCCCGTGCGGTGATGTCGAGGGGTGCGCCGGCGAAATGCGCGGCCTCCATGGCCGAAACGGCGCCGTTCCCCCAGGCCGCGACCAAAGGATCGCGCAACCATCTGGGCAGGCGCGGGATACGCAGATCTTTCCAGGGCTTGTGACCCTCATCCGCCATGTGACGCAGCACGGCGTTCACCAGCCCCTTGAGACGGGTGTAGCGCGGATTGCGCCCTGTCAGATTGACCAGATCGGCGACAACACCGTGGGCATCCCCGCCCATGCACAGTTCGACAGTGCCAAGACGCAGGATGTTCATGACGTGAAGCTGGGGCGGCTTGCGCAACTGACGGTTCAAAAGACGATCGGCCCGATCGATTCCGCGTAGCGTATCAGTGGCCAGCCGAAGGGCGCGGGCGCGGTCCGGCGGGGCGAGCCTTTCGGTGACGCCGGACAGTTCCGACAAAAGCCGCCCGTCCTCCAGAACCTTGTCGAGCAGGGCAACTGCGGCACGGCGCGCCGGGTCCGATGGAGAATTCATTTCGCATTCCTTGGCCTTTGGGCAAGCGCGGCGTATATCAGGGGCAGAATGCCAAAGGAAGACCAGTCATGGACAGCGACAGAAAAGACCTGCCCCCCGAGGCACAACGCGCCCTGGCCGAGGCCGAGGAACGCCGCCAGAAAGCGGCCGAACTGAACTTGCCCAAGGAGTTGGGAGGTCGTGACGGGCCAGAGCCCGTGCGCTACGGCGATTGGGAGAAGAAGGGTCTTGCGATCGACTTCTGAGCCGTGTGTCGGCCTGGCCGATTACTTCAGCACCAGATCCGCGAATTGGCCCCGACCGCGGTCGGAAATGAAGCGCACCGTCTTGCCCTGTACCTTGACCGCCTGACAGTTCGGGCCGAGATCCCGCTCGCCCCAGTAAAGATCGCGGCAGAAGTAGCCTTTGCTCCATTGCCACGCACCCGTCACCGCGCGGCCAAAGGCCTTGCCGACGATCTGTCCGTCCGGCGTGACGGTCACGTTTATCCCGAAACGGGTTAAGTTCCGATCCGCGATCAGCGACACGAACGTGTTCTTGTCCTGCACCTCGTCGAATCCATCGGCAAGGGCAGGCTGTGCAGCCAATGCTGCGATAAGAGCGATAATTCCAAAGCGCATAGGTCAAAATCCCGTGTTGACCTAGGTGCTACGCAGCGGGATGCGCGGTGGATCAGTTTTTGTTCAGGCCAAGAACATCCAGCATGTCGAATTCTCCGGGCTTGCGGCCCTGACCCCACAATGCCGCCTTGAGGGCGCCGCGCGCGAAAACGGATCTGTCCGACGCCACGTGTCGCAGGGTGACACGTTCGCCCGTGGCCGCGAACAGAACGTCATGCTCACCGATGATGTCCCCGCCCCGAATGGCGTGAAAACCGATATGTCCGCACTCACGCTTGCCCGTGATGCCATCCCGCGCCCTGTCCGAAACGCTATCGAGATCCACGCCGCGCCCGTCGGCCGCGGCTTGTCCCAGCATGAGGGCGGTTCCGGACGGGGCATCGACCTTCTGGTTATGATGCGCCTCGATCACTTCGATATCGTAATCCTCGTCCAGTGCCGCGGCGACCTGCTTGGTCAGCTGCACCAGAAGGTTCACGCCAAGGCTCATGTTGCCGGCGCGAATTATGGTGGCATGTCGCGCGGCGGCCGAAATCTTTTTCAGATCTTCGGCGGCCAGACCGGTCGTGCCGATCACATGGACACATCGCGCCTGGGCGGCCAGCCCGGCGAATTCAACCGTTGCCGCTGGCGCGGTGAAGTCGATAACGGCATGGGCATGCGCAATCACGGGCAGGGGATCATCACTGACCACAACGCCCATTTCGGCGCCACCCATGGCAACGCCGACATCCTGCCCGATCCAGTCATGTCCGGGCCGTTCGATCACCCCGACAAGCCGGGCACGATCGGAGGCGGCCACCGTCTGAATCAGCATCTGCCCCATCCGGCCAGAGGCGCCCGTCACCACGATTCCCGGTAAGTCCGTCATCATTCATCTCCTGATTTGCGCCTGCCTTCCTTAAAGCGTTCCGCGAAAAACGGGAATCACTTCTTTTTGCCGAACCCCGGGGCGTGCCGATCATCGCTTGGCAAAGCAGGCTCGAAAGCTTAGATGCTCACCCATGGCCAAGAACAAATTCCATGACGGTCCCGGCCCTTCTCAGCGGCAGTTGCGCGTGGGCGAACTCATCCGACGGACCCTGTCGGACGTGCTGATGCGCGGGGATGTGCATGATCCTGATCTCAACCGGCTGTCCGTCACCGTCGGCGAGGTGCGCACGTCGCCCGATCTCAAGGTGGCCACGGCTTATGTCCTGCCCCTCGGGGGCCAGGGGCAGGAGGATATTCTTGATCTTCTGCGCCGGAACAAGGGTGAGTTGCGTCGCGTCGTCGGCAAGAAACTCGGCCTGAAATACGCGCCGGAACTGCGTTTTCGGATCGACGAGACATTTGACCAGCTGGATGAAACACGGCGTCTTTTCGCGCAAGAGGACGTGCGCCGGGATGTCGAGGACTAGTGTGGTGCGGTTGTGGGCATGGGCCTGTCTGATCTGCCTGTGCGGCCCGGCCTGGGCCGTTGAATGCGGATCGCTGCGCCATGACGGGGCGCCCTATACGGTTTGCAAGGTCGATGCGCGTACTGCCGATTTGCGCCTGTTTCTGAATGACCCGGAAACCGGCCGGCCCCTGGGCAGTTTCGGGAACGTGGATGCCATGTTGGCTGATGAGGGCAAGGCGCT
>JANSYB010000295.1 GCA_024742655.1 Paracoccaceae bacterium
GAAAACCAGTCTTGCACGGACCCCAACAGCAAGAAACTGCTCGATATGCTCGAGCGGATATCGGCGTCCATGACATCGTTGATCAACGCAGTTCTCGACTTCTCTCGACAGGTTCACAAACCGATTGAAAAAGGCACCTTCGTGATGCGGGATCTGGTGGAAGGGGTCGCCGCGTCGGTCCGGGACAAGTACGTCGCGCAACATGATATCCGGATTGGCGACATCCCCGATACGCCCTCGGACCAAAAGCTGATGGAGCATGTCTGGACGAACCTTGTCGAAAACGCCGTGAGATATGCAAAGCCCGGTGAGCTGGCCGAGATCACGATATCAGGACAGCGTCTTGCGAATAAAAATGTCTACGTGATCGAGGACAAGGGCATCGGCATCCCCGCATCCGAGGCACAAACCATATTCGAACCGATGCAACGACTGGCGCATAGCGCGCAGTTCACCCAAGGCCACGGCGTGGGCCTTGCGCTGGTGAAATCGATCATCAACCGGCACGGCGGCACAGTACAACTGGACCCAAGCTATGTTCAGGGGGCCCGGTTTGTGTTCACGTTGCCGCAAACGGGCTGAGCGCCGGGTGTCCTGACCCAAGACCGCCCGGCCACGTCGCAGCGACCTGCCCCGCGGTCGACGTCATCAGCTGTCGAGCTGAAATTCCTCGCGCCAATCCAAAAGCTCCAGGAAGTTGTCGGCCTCTCGGCGCAGATCATCGGATGTTCGAAACTGATCCGCCATCAAGGTGCTGCATACAGTCACCCGTGTTCCCTGCCTTTTCACAACACTGACCGGATGCACGTAATCGACATGTGAGCCGATCAGAACGATGTGATCGACTTGCTTGGCCATGGTGACCATGTCGACGGAAAGCTCGGTGTTGATGGTGCCCTTGATACTTTTCGTTCCGTCCAGTTCGTTGAAGACCCGGGCATTTTTCCGAAACACGCGGTATCCGTTGTATTCCAGCCAATCTATCAGCTTGGTGAACGGGTTGTCCTCACTTTCGGAATCGTAGACGGCGTAGAACTGGATGCTCGACAGCTTGCTGCGTTTCGCGAACGCAGCGCGCAGTTTCTTGAAATCCATTCGAATACCAAGGCGCTGCGTGATCCTGTTCAACGCGTAGGCGTCAATGAAAACGGAAACACTTTCATGTGGATAGAACAATACGCTCTCCAAGCAATGTTGATGATAACTCTACTGTTGTGCGCGCGAGCAGCCCGACGGATCAGCAAACGGGTTTGAAGCCGTGATGGCGTGATGCATCTGCAAAGGCAGTCAACCGCCGGCACAGGACCTTGTCATCGGCTGTATTCAACCTGACGATTGGCGTCCGGATCGCTGAGAACGTATCCCTTGCCCCAGATCGTCTCGATGTAGTTGACCCCGCCCAACGCCTTTTTCAGTTTGCCGCGCAGCTTGCAGACAAAGACATCGATGATTTTCGGCTTCGGCTGGTTTTGCCCCGCATAGAAGTGCCGCATGAACGCATCTTTTGTCACGGGCTGGTCCTTGTTCCGGCACAGCAGTTCGAGAACCTGGTACTCCATCTCCGTCAACTTGACTGTGGTGCCATCGACCTTGGCCAGCCTTACTTGCGTATCGACGCAGAGCTTCCCGATATGAAACACGTGTCCGGACACTGCTTTCGCGTCGTCGGAGAGCGTGTGTGCCGTCTCTACCAGTTCAAGGGCGCCGAATTCCACGGCGGGACGATCTTGCGCAGACGCCTTTTGACCGGTGTCGGCAGCGCCGGAGCGGTCCGGATGCAACCAGGCGACATCGGCCGGGCCCGACCGTTTGGGGCGCGCGTCATGCTTGGCGTCGTCCGCCTCGAAGCCCACGTCGAGCACAACGTCGTACCCTTGGGTACTTTCGCGATCCGGTGAGACCGCCTTGGGACTTGTCTTTACGACCTCGAGATTGGCGTGGGCAAGAACGCCTTCGACCCGCTTGGTCGCGACAGGATCACCTTCGATCAGAAGAATTCGCATGTTGTAACTCGCCTCCATTCACAGCCACTGCAGCGCCTTTGCGACGGTTCCCGCCTTCACACAGCGCGGTCAGCCCAGAGATCCGAAACGCCACCCCGTGCAAAGGTTGCATCAGCCTCAACTCACCGCCCCATCGCTTGGCGTGTGTTAAGGAAACTTACCGTCAACGCCGATCCGTTCAATTGTGCAAAAGATTCACGGGCACTCTTTCGACACGGCCTGAACGCTGCCCTCGGAGAAATCTGGCCCACCAAAATAAATTATTATTTAACAGATGCTTGCACCTGAAGACGCAAGAGACACCAAGGCGACCAAGACCGCGCGCAGCTATCGAACGGCCGCTTTGGCCGGTACGACGGGTGTGCCAAACGAGGCGGGGCCGCAATTCCCCTGCGCGGCCTCCGCCAGGCGCAACCGGGCCATGTCCTTTCAAAGCCTTGCGCGATGATTTCGAAGGTGCGACCTCACGCAACCTCAACCCGCCGCCGGAAAACCGTCTTCATCCAGTCCAGCGCGCGGTTCCAGACCCTTTCATCCGAAGACACGTCCGGACGAACAAAGGAATCGTGCGCCTGCTGCAGGATTTGCGCTTCGAGGTTTTCGCAAATTTCCGGCCTGCCACGTGATCTCGTCACTTCCCAATCTTCATAATCGTCCTCCATGTAACCGCCATAGATTTCGAACAATCTTCCAAACCGGTCATTGACGTCTGGAACATTGGCGGGCGCTGAGGATTTCGATGACGCGTCAAACAGATTTCGAAACGCGTCTGCATCGAACGGATGCTCTTCGTTGCAGTTTTCTTGAATGAGATCCCTAGGCATCAAGGCACTCCCGGATTGGTGCGGCGGACAGGTCACCGTGACGTCGCCATGCCACCAGAATACGGGCCGGGCGGTTTGCGCCTAACGGATGAAGGTTCTATCGATGGTGAGACTTTCGTCTGAGGGCACAGGCCGGTTCCGTCTGCCCTGCTCACCGGTTTGTGGGCATCCCCTGATGCGGCGCGGCGCGCGCCAGCCGGTCAGTCCCGGCTGCGCAGCGCCGTGCGCTGAACCACCGCAACGACCAGCAGCGGCAGGCCGACGGTCAGGCCCAGAACGGTCAGCAAAAGCCACCCGAGTTCCGAATAATCGGCCGGCACCTGTACGGCGCCCGTGGCCGGGTCTGTCACCTCGCGGGTGATCGTGTAGATCTCATTGAGATACTTGGTGCCAAGGCTCGAGGCTGACAGGGCGAGATTGGTGAAACTCGCCATCACCGCAAAGAACGTGGCCTTGAGATCGGGCGGGGCATTGCGTGCGATCCAGGCCAGCATCGGGATCATCGCCACCTGTCCCAGCGGGCTTTCGACGGCCGTGTCGATCACGGCGATGAACCGCGCGTCCACGATACCGCCCGTCAGCGCCGCAGTGATCTCCTGCACACCGTAATAAAGCCCGATATTGGGCAACAGCAGGATGCCCGACGCGATCGTCAGCAGCACGACGATGTAGACAATGGAGCGATGCGCCATCAGCGGGCGCAGCACCACCATGCCCACCAACGCCAGAACCGATGCGATCAGACCCAGAACCGACAGGAATTGCTGATCGAAGCCCAGCACGTCGATGCTGAACCATGTGGCGCCATCCCCGGGGCGCGGCACCGCGCGAAAGACAAAGATGATCAGCGCGGTTCCGACCAGCGCACGGGCCTGCTTGGGGTCTAGCGCCGCGATCAGCTGCCGCATCAGGAACCCGACGATCAGCATGGAGCCGACGAAGATGATCTCCTGCCCGTAAGGCACCTGCCCCAGCCCGATCAAAAGGGTCAGCGCGACGAAAACGCCGCCACCGATGAAATACCACGGGTTGGGTTTGGTTTCTTCCTCGGGCCCTTCGAACAGGGCATCCGCGCTGCCCGGGCGCAGGCCCTTGGCGCGCAGGCCCCGCAGCACAAGCCGTTTCTGTATCGCGGCCAGAACCACGCCCGAAACCGACAGGACCGGAATGAACAGCGCAAAGAGATAGATGCGCGCATAGATTTCGGCCTTGGCCTGCGCGTCCAGCGCCTCGATGCCCGCGAACATGTAGATGTTCATCGCCCCCACCGCGACCGTGCCCGCGATCAGCGCGAACCGCCCCAGCGTCTGCATCGTGGTGTGCAATTCCTTGGAGGCATCATCGCTCAGGGGCTGGCCCTGTTCGTCGACGCGCGGCACCGCCTCGACCGACATCGCATCGGCGACCGCATCCTGAATGACCAGCCCGCAGGGCGCGATCAGGTAACTTGTGATGTACCAGGCGGTGATGGGCATCACCGCCTCCATCATCTCGCGCTGCGTGATGACCAGATACATGATCAGGAAACTGACGGCGACAAGCGCCGCCCCCAGCCACACCAGCAACCATTTCCAGCGCCAGATGATATCCACCAAGTGCCCCAGCGGCATCTTCAACGCCCATGGCAGACCCGCCCAGAACGCCAGCCCCGCCAGTTCGGCGGCGGAAATATCCAGATAC
>JANSYB010000007.1 GCA_024742655.1 Paracoccaceae bacterium
CAGGATCTTGGCGGTCGGATTGATCTGCTTGAGCAGGTGCGCGACCATGCTGACCCGCTCATAGGGTCCGGGCGGGCAGCGGAACGGGTTGGGCGGGGCCACCATGCAGTAAAGACCGCCCTCCGGCATCGCCTCGATCTGCGCCTTCAATAGCTCGGTCTGGCTGCCGGCCTTGTAGGCATGGGGCATCTTGTTCTGCTGGCTGATATCCCATCCGGGCACCGCGCCATCGACGAAATCGATCCCCGGGCTCAGGATCAGCCGGTCATAGGGCAGCACAGCCCCCCCGGCCAGCGTCACCGTCTTGGCGTCGTTGTCGATGCCCACGGCCCAGTCATGCACCACGTTGATCCCGTACTCGGTGGCCAGCGTGCCGTAGCTGTGCCCGATGCTCGAAAGCTCCCGGAAACCGCCGATATAGAGATTCGAGAAAAAGCAGGTGTAGTACTGTCGTGTCGGCTCCACCAGCGTGACGTCGATGGCACCGTCGCTGTCCTTGGCGATATAGCGGGCCGCCGTGGCGCCGCCGGCCCCACCGCCGACAACCACCACGCGCGGTTTGCCCTGCGCACGGACCATGGGCGCCGAAAGCGCGGCGGCTGCGGCCACCCCGGTGCCGATAAAGGCGCGTCTGTTCAATGTCATGTTGGGTCTCCTCCCTTTCATGGATCACATGATGTGACCCTGTTTTACCTGGTTACTCGATCTTCTCGAAATACGCCGCCAGCGCGGCGATCTCTTCGTCCGACAAGCGCCCGGCCATCATCTGCATGACCGGGTGCGGGCGAATCTGGCGTTTGTAGGCATGCATGGCAATCACGAAATCCTCGGCGGGCCAGTTGGTGATCGACGGGATGCCGTCGTCATTGCCATCCGACTGGTGGCAGGTTTTGCATTCACTCGACAGGTATTCACCGTAATCCGGGTCGCCCACCATGGCCAGAACCTCGGGCGACAATTCCACCTCCGGCGCGCGTGCCGTGGGGTCGGCCTCGGGGATGTTCTGCGGATCGTCCGAGAACAATCGCAGATAGGCCAGCACATCGGCGCGCTCCTGCGGGTCTTCCAGCCCGTCGAAACTCATCCGAGTGCCGCTGACCAGGGCCTTGGGGTTCTCGATATAGGCGTCTAGCGTCTCGAGGTGCCATTCGAGGCCATCCGCGCCGGCCCGTTGCAGGCCCTCCGAATAGAAATACTCCCCATCCACCCCGGCCGCCTTGCGTCCGAAGATGCCGTTGAGATGCGGGCCGATCCCGTTTTCGGCACCGCGCCCCACCTCGTGACAGCCCACGCAGTAGTCGAACACCTCTTCGCCACGCTCGGCGTCCCCGATTTCCTCGGCCAGTGCGGCGCCCCCCCAAAGCGCGGCCAGCACCGCAAAGCCAAAAGTTCTACCAGACATCCGGATCTATTCCCTGTTCTTCCAAAGCTTCGAACCTGTCCTGCAGGTATCTTTGAAAGCTCTGGTTTTTATAGTCTTCTGTTACCACATATTGCAGCGATGACAGATAGTGAAACGGCTTGAGATACCCCGGCAACCGGAAGGTCTCAGCCGCAGCGAGGCTGTCCGCCCCGGCATTCCCGGCCGCGAAAATCAATGTGGTCGGCGTGAAATTGACACCCCATTTCGAGGCAAGCGCCCGTTCCTCCAGCGTCTCGCCGTCGAAATCCAGCACCTCGCGCGCGCCCCACATGTCAAGCTGGAGAACATCGAAATGCTGCTGGATGTAATCGGTCAGTTCGGCGCGTGCGAAATTGACCTCGTGCAACTCTCGGCAATAGGGGCAACCGGCCTGCTCGTAGAGGATCATCAGGTGCCGGCCGTTATCGGCGGCGAATTGCAGGTCGTCGCCCAGTTCCAGAAAACTGTCCAGAAACCAAGGCTGCTTATGCAGCCCGTCATCGCCCATCTCGGCGGCAAAACCAGAACGTGCCGCCAGGGCACTGGCGGCAAGCGATGCACCAAAAGTGCGGCGTGTCAGCATGACTCTCCTCCCCAGGATTCATGCGACAAGTGTGCCACGACACCTGCAAATTGCAAAACGGGGCCGGAAGGCCGGCCCCGCACCTCTTGCGTTACTGCGAGAAGGATTTCAGATATTCGGTGACCGCCGCGATATCCTCGTCTTTCTTAAGACCGCGGAACGACATCTTGGTGCCTTTCACATAGCCTTTCGGATCGGCCATGAAGGCGGCCATGGTTTCGTCGTTCCAGACCTCTCCGGCCTCGCCCATCTCCTTGAGCGTATTGGAATATTTGAAACCGTCAACCGATGCCATCGCCCGGTTCATCACGCCGTTCAGCTGCGGACCAACGCGGTTCTTGGCCCCGTCGCCGACCATGTGACAGGCCTTGCACTTCTTGAAGACCTTCTCGCCTTCCGACACCAGGTCCATGTCCAGCGCGGCGACCTCAGCCTCTTCCACGGCGGTCTCGGCCACCGCCTCGATGACCTCGTCAGTCGCGGTGCCGGCGTTGACTTCTTCCATGGCCTCTTCGGCTTCGCCCTCTTCTTCGGGCGTCACGTCCAGAACGGCGGCCCGCATGGTGATTTCCACGCCGTCCTTGCAGTTTTCCATGCAAGGTTCGTCCTTCCAGAAATGCGCCTCGGTCTCATCGCGGTCATCCACGATGAACCCGTCGGCATTGGGCATCTCGACCTCGAGGAAGTTTTGATTCGACAGAACGAAGTCGTCATCCACGAGGTAGTTGGAATAGAGAATATAGGCCGTGATCGCATAGGTGTCATCGGCGCTCAGCGTCTGCGCCGCGCCAAACGGCATGGAGCGATGCACGTAATCCCATGTCGTCGACAGATACGGCCAGTAACTGCCCACCGTTTTCAGCGGATCCTCGTCCGCCAGCGTGCCGTCGCCCCCGGCCAGCTTGGGCCAGTTGTCCACGCCCTCGGCGAATTCGCCGTGGCAGATCGCACAACCTTCGGAAAACAGCATCTCCCCATCCGCGACGGAGCCCGAGCCCTCGGGCAGGCCCGTGCCATCGGGGCGCACGTCCACATCCCATGCCGCGACCTCTTCGGGCAGGGCCGGGCGGCCAAGTCCGAACTTGCCCTCCTGTGCCGCCGCAGAGGCCTCGGCCGCCGCGATCAACGAGAAATAGGGCGACGCCTCGGTGGCCACCATCATATCGGCGTTCCCGGGCATCGGCGTGATGTTGCGGTCGGCGAAATTATAGGCCGCCGTCAGAAGAACCGCCGCGCCAAGCACCGTGCCGCCATACAGATTAAGAGACTTCGACATTCTCTGCCTCCCCGTTTGCCTTCACCCACCATGTCTGGATGCAGTTGTTGTGATAGATTGAATTCAGACCGCGCACCTCGCGCAGTTCCGTCTTGGTGGGCTGGACATAGCCGGTCTCGTCATGGGCCCGGCTTTGCAGGAACATCTCGCTGCCGTCCCAGTCGATCTCGAGGTAGAAGCGGCTCAGCGCCTTGGTCTCGCCCTCCTTGGCCAGACGCGCCTGGGTCCAGTTCATGCCGCCGTCAGTCGACACGTCCACGCGGGTGATGGCACCGCGGCCCGACCAGGCGAGGCCAGTGATGACCAGAGGCCCGGCTCCGTGAGTGATGGGGGATTGCGGGCTGGGACTGGTCACGACGGATTTGGCGTCCATGACCCAGGTCCACTTGCGGCTGGTGCCATCTTCCAGCGTGTCGGTGTATTTGCTGGTCTCTTCGCGGCTTTCCACGGGGCCGTCCATGACCTCGATGCGGCGCAGCCACTTGACCCACATGTTGCCTTCCCAGCCGGGCACGACAAGGCGCACCGGGTAGCCGTGCTCTTTGCGCAGCGCCTCGCCATTGGCCTTGAAGGCGACCAGCACGTCGTCCAGTGCCTTTTCCATCGGGATCGAACGGCCGTTCGACGACGCGTCCGCGCCCTCGACATAGACCCACTTGTCGCTCAGGTCGCCCGCGGCGGTCAGGCCGGCCTCTTCCAGCAGGGTGCGCAGGGTGACGCCGGAATATTCCATGTTGTGGATCATGCCGTGGGTGAACTGCGCGCCGTTCAGCTGTGCGCCGGCCCATTCCATGCCGGTATTGGCGGCACATTCGCAGAAATACACGTGGTTTTCCCGCGGGAAGCGTTCCAGATCGGCATAGGTGAAGATCAGCGGCGTATCGACAAGGCCGTTGATCATCAGCCGGTAATCTTCCTTCTTCAGCTCGATCGCGCCGGAGTGGTGACGCTCGAAGGCGCAGCCCTGCGGCGTGATCGTGCCATCCAGCGCATGGATCGGCGTGAAGTTGATCGAGCTGATCGTGTCCGCGGTCAGCCATTCGACATTGCGGCGCACCACGTCATCCTCGAACCGGATCGGCAGGCCATAGGGCGTGGCATCCACGCCATCGCCCAGGCCACTGGCCCAGTCCTGCACTTCGGTGATCAGCGGGTCGGGCTCCCCGGCTGCCCGGGCCATCGTGGCCCCGGCAGCGGCGGTCCCGGCCGCCACGGCGCCCTTGAGGAACGCCCGGCGCGATGCGCCCTTGCCATTGGTCTCGGAACTCATTTTCCTTGGCCTCCTTTTTTCAACGTTGGCTGTTGAAATTCATCATTCTCGCGTTTCCCCGGCGTCGGTCAGACGCCGGTCACTTTCACATTGTCCCGGGCCTCGATCGTGACCGTGCCCTGCTTGGCGATGTGGTTTTCGACCACGTCCCAGATCTGCGGCCCCTCGGTGCCCTCGTTCACACTGGCCCAGCCGGCCACGACATAATTCCTGGCCGGGTCGATCGCCTCGCCCGTGCTCAGCAGGGTCATGTCGGAAATCCGTTCGCCCTGCGGCTTGGAAATGTCGATCGCGTAGCCCATGCCGCCGATGCGGACCATGTCACCGCCCTGCTGGTAATAGGGGTTGGGGTTGAAGATGTTGTCGGCCACGTCCTCGAGGATCACCTTGATGAATTCGCCCGTCATCTCGCTGCGATAGGCCTTGCCATAGGTCATCGAGGTGACGTTCCAGATATCCTCGCGGGTGATGTCGTCCCCGGGGATCAGGCTCGGGCCCCACCGGACGCCGGGGCTCATGGCGATATCGGCCTCGCGCTCGCTCAGCAGCGCGTCGCAGATCAGGTCGTCCCACGTGCCGTTGAAATTGCCACGACGGTAAAGCGTGCTGTCGGTCTGGCCGATCACCTCGGCCATCTCGGCCTCGTAGGGCGCGCGCTGTTCGTCGATCAGGGCGCTCATCTCAGCATCGGGCTCGATCACGTCCGAGAAGATCGGAATGAGCTTGTGACGGAAGCCCATCATCCGCCCGTCACGCACATCGAGATCGACCCGGCTGACGAATTTCCCGTTCGAGCCGCTGGCCACGATGATCGTCTCGCCCACCAGAACAGGTTCGGGGATCGCATCATGGGTGTGACCGGACAGAACGACATCGATGCCGCTGACATTGCTGACCATCTGCTTGTCCACGTCAAAGCCGTTATGGCTCAGCACGACGACCAGATCGGCGCCCTGCCCGCGCACCTCGTCGACCATTTCCTGCATCCGCTCATCGCGGATGCCGAAACTGAAATCGGGGAACATCCAGCCGGGGTTTGCAATCGGCATGTAGGGGAAGGCCTGGCCGATAACGGCGATCTTGGCGCCACCGCGCTCAAAGAACTGGTAGTCGGCGAATTCCTCGCTCGGCTCGTCCCACTCGGCGTCGAAAATGTTCTGGCCAAGCGCGGCAAACGGCAGGTCGGCCAGAATATCGCGCACCCGGTCCTGCCCCAGCGTGAATTCCCAGTGGAAGGTCATCGCGTCGGGCTTGAGCGCGTTCATCACATTGACCATGTCCTGCCCGTCGGTCTGATAGCAGGTGTAGGATCCGTGCCATGTATCACCGCCATCCAGCAGGATCGCATCGGGCCGGTCGGCGCGGATCGCCTTGACGACAGTGGCCACGCGGTCCAGCCCGCCGACCTTGCCATAGGCCTGCGCCAGCGACGAGAAATCGTTATAGGTCAGGGCATAGGCCGAGGGGCTGCCATCCTCGATCCCATAGGCTTTGCGGAAATCGGCGCCGGTGATGTGCGGCACCTTGCCCTTGTTGTCGCCCACGCCGATGTTGATCTCTGGCTCGCGGAAATAGATCGGCTTGAGCTGGGCGTGGATGTCGGTGATGTGGATCAGGCTCACATTGCCGAACGTGTCGAACTCCAGCAGCTGATCCTGCGTCAGCGCCTGCTGCGCGGCCAGCTTTGCCCAGTTGCCAAATCCGCTGGCGCCGACCAGTGCCGAGGCCGCCATGCTGACCTGAAGAAAATCACGGCGAGAGATCATGTGAAGCCTTTCCTTGTGCGCGTTACATGCGCGAATTTGAATGTATTTCAGTAAAGAAAACCCCGTGGCCCGGCGAGGGGCACGGGGTTTTCCAATGTCTTAGTTTCGGACCGACGGGCCCTCGACCGACAGGCCGTTACCGCGGCTGGCGACATAGAGCTCGAGCGCGGTGAACTCGGGGCCACCCGGCTTGAACGTCTCGGCACGCGTGTCACGGACACAGCCCTTGAACCGCGCATGAACAGTGTTCAGCTTGGCGTTTTTCAGGCGGTAGGTCGGAAACCCGTTGATCTGGCCCTGGCTGAGGTGGTCAGCCCGGATCATGTTGCCATAGTTGTCCTCGTGGCAGTTGGCGCAGCTCAGTTCGAGCTGCCCGGTGCGGGTATAGTAGAGCTCCTTACCCTGCTCCCACACATCCGCCACGGGGCCGTCGATGGCCACGTTGATGGGCATGCCACGCGACTGAAGCGCGATCAGGGCTTCCATGTTGGCCATTTCGCCACCGGTGTACTTGTAGGGCTCGGCACCCATGTTCTCGGTCCGGCAGGCGTTGATCTGCATGGCCAGCGTGCGAACCTCGCCCGCATCCTCGTTCCACTTCGGATAAACGGCGCGGACGCCCTTCATGCTCGAAGGATCCTCATGGCAGCTCGCGCAGGAATTGCCCTCTGTTCCCTCGACGGTTTCCCACTGTGCCATGCCTTCGTCGACGAAGATCATGCCGGGGTTGTCGAAGTCGTCCATCTGCAGCGCCTGCGTTTCGTCCGACCGGAAATGCCAGCCCGACATCAGTTCGCTGACAGCTGTATCCGACATGTGCTCAGGCACGGCGGTCTTGGTGATCATCTCGACTTCGCCATTGATGATCATCGTGTCGTCATCGGGATCGGCCATGGCCAGACCCGGTGCAACGATCAGCGCGGCAATGGCGGTGAGTGCTTTGAATTTCATGTGGTTCTTTCCTCCCTGGCGTGACCCCGCCGCCCAAAACAGGCGGCAGGGCTGGCTACCCTTGGATCAGGCGGCTTCGATGGCCTTGGTCTCTTCGTAGACCGAGCCGTCGTCGTCGTTCCAGACGAACTTGAACTCACCCGATTCCGGCACTTTTGCGTCGAATTCGAAATACGGGTTCGTCGAGATCGCGGGCTCCATCTTCACGTCGATCACCGTCTCACCGTTGAAGGTGCAGGTGAAGTTGTTGATGATGGACCGCGGGATCTTGTTGCCGTCCTTGTCTTTGCGCTGACCGGATTCCATCTTGTGGCTGATCAGGCACTTGATCGTTATCACGTCTCCGGCCGAAGCGGACTTCGGGACTTTCACGCGGGGGCGTACACCTTTTGCCATTGTCTCGTTCTCCTCTCGCTTAGCCGCCGCAGCCGCCGATGGTGACCTTCACGGTCTTCGACGTCTTGGCAAAGCTGCCATCCGCCATCTTCGCAACCGCGACCACGTCCTGCGTGCCCGCCAGGCGGATCCGCGTCTTGGCGCGGGTCGCACCGGCCATCGGGCCGAAGTTGAAGGTGGCCACGCCCGGCGTCGGGTTTCCGGCCGCCAGAACCATGATCGACACGGCGCCCTCGGCGCCCACTTCAATCGGAACGGTGTTGCCGTTCTCGGCGATTTCCGGCGCGTCGAGATCGACACCGCCATCGGCGACGTCGGCGCCACCGGTGAAGGCCGCGATCGCATCATCCGTCGAGGCCAGGGCCGGCAGCGGCAGGGCGGTCGCCACAACGGCGGCGGCCCCTACGGCCAGCGTTTCACGTCTGGTAAATTCCATTGTCATCTCCTTCGTATCTTGGGCGAGCCGCGGCTCATTCTTCCTTCTGTGTCAACAGGAAGGCGACCACGTCCTCGATCTGCTGCGCCGTCAAAAGCGGTGTCAGCGGACCATCGGGGGCCTTGCCCGTGTAAGCGTTGCCGGGACGAACGAACCCTTCGACCTTGTAGTAGGCGGGCATGATCGTGCCGGGAAAGGTCATCTTGGCATTGGTCAGGAGGCCGCGTAGTTCGGCCTCTCCCCACCGGTCGCCGACACCGTCAAGGCTCGGGCCGATCTCGCCGTGGAACGGCGCGTCGTTGAGGGCCGTCACCTGATGGCAGGCGATGCAGTTGCCAATCGATTTGTTCTTGAGAACGTTGGCGCCGTTTTCCGGATCTCCCGGCACGCCGGTCAGCGATTCGCTCACTGAGCCATATTCATCGAACTTCAGGTCGGCCGGTGCGACCTCACCTGCCAGAGCAGGTCCTGCTGCAAGCGCTGCTGCGGCCAGGATCGTGGTTGAAAGCTTCATATCTCCTCCCGAGGCTATCTGGTAACTTGGCTGGGATAGCTGCGGTATACGATAGTTCACGACCCCGTGAGAACGCAACATCAAATTCACGATTGTGAATTATTTCTCTGGCCAGCCCTTTGCGTTTACTGATCTTGCGCCGCGCGCTCCTTGATGCGGCGGGCATGATAGCGCTGGAAATCTTCATCCGTATCAAGCGCATACCGCTTCTCGTTGACCCATGTGAACATGTCCAGCGAAGTGCTGGCCGAAAACGCGCCCGGCATCATCGCGACAGAGGCCTGGGCAGCCGTCCGGCCCTCCGGAACGTCTTCGGACAGAAAAATCACGGACGGCGTAAAGAGAATCCCCCACTTCCGTGCCGCGCTCTTTTCAGACAGTACCTCGCCGTCGAAATCCGTCACCTCGCGGTCGCCATGAAGGTTCAGTTGAACGACAAAGAAATTCTCGTCGATATAGTCGTTCAGCGCAGGCACCGGATAAACCTCTTCATGCATTTTCTTGCAGTAAAGACACCCGCGCTGCTCCACCATCAGGACAAGCCGCTTGCCCTCGGCATTCGCCTCGTCCAGATCCTCGCGCAGATCCAGAAACGTGTCGCGCATCCAGCTTTGCTTGTGCAGGCCGTCATCGCCCACGCCGGCAGCCATGGCCGGCAATGCCAGCATAACAGCGCCCAGAAAGGCCAATATCCGTGTCATCTTGTCATCCTCCCTGCTTGTTCGCCCCGCGGGGCATCAAATATTGCTGAACACCGGAAAGGCCTCCAGCATCCAGTTCGCGATCTCGTTGATGCGGTTGGTCACCAAAAGGCCGGCGAACACGATCAACAGAACGCCCATGGCCTTTTCCACCTTGCCGAGGTGCCGCCGGAACTTCTGCGCAAAGGCCAGGAACGGCTTGATGAAGACCGCCGCGACCACGAAAGGCAGCGTCAGACCCACCCCGAAGATCAGCAAGAGCATCAGCCCCCGCCACGCGGTCTCCTCGAAGCTGGCGGTCATCACCACGGCCGTCAGCACCCCGCCCACGCAGGGCGTCCAGCCCGCGGCAAAGGCCAGTCCCACCACGTAGGAGCCCAGCACCGACATGTTCGCGGTATCGCCGGCCTGCATCTGGAATTGCCGGTCGAGAAACCCGATGCGGATCACCCCCAGAAAATGAAGGCCCATCACGAACACGATCGCCGCCGCCGCGAGGCGGAACTCGGGCTGGTACTGCCGGAACACCTGGCTCAGCGAAAAGGCCGCCGCCCCCAGCAGAACGAAAACCGTAATGATTCCGGCCGAGAACATCACCGATGACAGAATGGCCCGCCGGCGGATATCCGGTGGCAATTGTCCCTCTGCATTCAGTGCCGCCATACCCGATCCGGCCATGTAGCCAAGGTAGAACGGCACGATCGGAAGGATGCAGGGTGAGAAAAAAACGATCAGCCCCCCGACGAATGCCCCCCAAATCGTCACATCAAGCATTATGCAACCTTGTCTTATCAACACATTCAAATTATGTTGTATGTCAAATCTTTTCGTACGGATACCCCATGTCTGCATTTCGATTGATCTTCCTGGCCGCCTTGGCATGGCTTGTGATCGGCCTGCCCGCCCGCGCAACCGAGTTGATCATGGTCGAACGCAAGGGCTGTCACTACTGCATCGAATGGAAGACCCAACTCGGCCCGATCTATCCCAAAACGTCCGAAGGGGCCTTTGCCCCGTTGCGGATCGTGGACATAACCGATGGCACGCCCGATGACGTGGTTTTCGAAAGCCGCGTGGTCTTCACGCCCACCTTCATCCTGGTCGAGGACGGCCGGGAACTGGCCCGGATCGAAGGCTACCCCGGGGAAGACTTCTTCTGGGGGTTGCTGGACATCATGCTGACCCGAAATACCGATTATAAACAACAACCCAAAACGAACTAGCCGCGACAACGGCCCGAGGATACGGAACACAGGCATGGCATTACCGGTTTTCGAAAAGAACATCAGCGAAGACGACATGGATCGCATGGTCGACAACGCGACGCGCGCGTCGAACTTTCTCAAGGCCATCAGCCACGAGGGGCGGTTGATGATCCTGTGTCACCTCGTTTCCGGTGAGAAATCCGTCACCGAGCTTGAAGACCTGCTTTCGGCGCGGCAGGCAGCGGTTTCGCAGCAATTGTCGCGCCTGCGCCTGGAGGGGCTGGTCACACCGCGCCGCGAGGGCAAGACGATCTATTACAGCCTGTCCGATGAACGCCCTCGCCGAATCCTCGAAGTGGTGTATGATTTGTTCTGCGCGCAGGATTCGGGACCGCGCGGCACCTGAACACGTCTCTCTCCCGCCTGCGCGCCGGGAGGACGAAACATGTATGACTGGATCGGCGACAACACTCTGGTGGCCCTCGTTGGCATGCTGACGGGTGTTTTTCTGGGGCTGGCCGCACGGCTGGGCCGTTTCTGCACCATGGGCGCGATCGAGGATATGCTGTATGGCGGCTCGACGGTGCGCCTGCGGATGTGGGCCCTTGCCATCGGCGTGGCGGTCATGGGCACCTTCGGTCTGACCGGCGCGGGCCTCATGGCGCCGGAACTGTCATTCTACCTTTCGATCCAATGGATGCCACTGGCCTCGATCCTGGGCGGTCTGATGTTCGGCTATGGCATGGCGCTGTCGGGCAATTGCGGCTACGGCGTGCTGGCCCGGCTGGGCGGCGGCGACTTGCGGGCCTTCGTCATCCTGCTGGTGATGGGCGTGGCGGCCTATGCCGTCCTGCTGGGGCCGCTGGCCTACCTGCGCAACTGGGCGTTCTTCCAGCAGGACGTGACAGGCTTGCCGCCGGGCTTCGTGCATCTTCTGTCCTCGACAACCGGTCTGCCGGTCGCCCCGCTCGGCGTTGTCGCCGGGGCATTGATCACGCTGGCCGCCCTCTCCTCGCGCGCCCTGGTCAGCGACCCGAAGGCGATGCTTTGGGCAGTTGTCGTTGGCCTGGCCATCGTTCTGGGCTGGGCCGGCACCCACTGGGTGGCCACACACGGCTTCACCGCGATGCCGGTCGTCTCCCACAGTTTCTCGGCACCGCTGGGCGAATCCATCCTGTTCGTGATGACCGGATCGGGGCGGGAAGCGACGTTCGCCGTGGGGTCGGTCGCCGGCGTGATCCTGGGCGCCTTTGCCGGATCGCTGTTGAAAGGCCACTTCCGGTGGGAAGCCTGCGAAGACCCGCGCGAGTTGCGCCGCCAGATCGCCGGCGCAGCCCTGATGGGTGCGGGCGCGGTGATCGCGATGGGCTGCACCGTGGGCCAGGGCATCACGGCATTCTCGGTGCTCAGTTTCTCGGCCCCTGTCACGGTGCTGGCGATATTCGCGGGGGCGGCGTTCGGATTGCGACAGTTGATCGAGGGTTTCCAGCCCGCCGAGTGATCCGGCGGCGTGGCTGCGCCACACAGATTTGATGGATTGAGGGGCCAGCCCCTCAAACTCCCCGGGATATTTCCGGCCAGAAGAAACACCGCACTGCACCACGTTTCTTCTGGCATCAAATATCCCCGCCGGAGGCACCCGCCGCGCACCGGACCGGCCGGAACATCGCGTCGCGGTCACCTTTGCCCGAGACGGCGCGCAGGCGACGACGAGACATCCGGCGCGCCGCAGGCGCTCAATCCGGCAGCGGAATGAACTCCGCGTCGTCACCCGGCGGCAGCTGGAACCGGCCATGTTCCCAGTCGCCCACCGCCCAGGCCTCTTTCGCGGCGTCGATCTTTTCCTGGCTGGAGGCCACGAAGTTCCACCAGATATAGCGCGGCCCGTTCAGCGTTGCCCCGCCAAGCGCCATGAGCCGCGCCCCCTGTTCCCCGGCCCTGACCGTGATCGCGTCGCCGGGACGGAACACCATCATGCGCCCCGGCTCGAAACGCTCTCCGGCGATCTCGACCGAGCCCTGCGTGACGTAGATGCCCCGATCCTCATGATCCTCCGGCAGGGGCAGCGTCGCGCCCGGCGCCAGCACCACGTCGGCGTAGAACATATCCGTGAAGGTGCCCACGGGCGCCGTTTCGCCCCAGCCGCGCCCCATGATCAGGCGCAGCTGCTTGCCCTCCCCCTCCAGCATCGGCAGCGCGTCCGCGCCGTGGTGCTCGAAACTGGCGGCGCGCTCTTCCTGCGCCTCGGGCAGCGCGACCCAGGTCTGGATGCCAAACAGGGTGCTCTGCCCCTTGCGCGTCGCGTCGCTGGTGCGTTCTGAGTGGGTCACACCGTTGCCGGCCACCATCCAGTTGACCTCTCCGGGATAGATCATCTGGTGTGTGCCGAGGCTGTCGCGGTGCTCGAACTCGCCCGCGTAGAGATAGGTCACCGTGCCCAGCCCGATATGCGGATGCGGGCGCACGTCGATCCCCTGGCCGGTCAAGAACTCGGCCGGGCCCATCTGGTCGAAGAAGATGAACGGCCCCACCATCTGCCGGCGCGGCGCAGGCAGCGCGCGGCGCACCTCGAACCCGCCGAGATCTCGCGCCCGTGGCACGATCAGCGTCTCGATATCATCCAGTTTGCCCGCCTCGGGACAGGTCGGTTCCAGCGTCGGGTTCCAGCTCATGGTCACTCCTTTCCGGGATCAGGACAATTCGGCCACCGGGCCGCCTTGCATGCGGGGCCGGCAACTTTCCTGGCTCTTGCCCCGCGCGTGGTGGGAGTCATCGTGCCGTCTTCTTGATGGAAGAAACATAGCGACACGCCCGCGCAATCCAATCGCGGACAGGCGCACAAGACCTGTGCGTGGCTCAGCCCAGCAGGAGCTTTCCGGCAATCGCCCACATGGTCAACCCGACCAAAGCGTCCAGGACCCGCCAGCTTTCGGGCCGGCGGAAGAACGGCTCCAGCACCCGTGCGCCGTAGCCCAGCGAAAAGAAGAACGTGAAGCTCGCCACCATTGCCCCTAACGCGAAGGAGAGGCGGTCGGCATATTGCGCACTGATCGATCCGAGCAGAACCACCGTGTCGAGATAGACATGCGGGTTGAGCCATGTCAGCGCCAAACAGGTCAGCAGCGCCGTCCGCAGATTGCCGGCCGCCCGGCCCGCCTCCATCACCTGACCCCCGTGCCATGCCGCCAAAAGGTTTCGTGCCCCGTACCAGACCAGGAACGTCACCCCACCATACCTCATCGCCGCTTCGAGCCACGGAATGGCCTCGGCCAGCGCACCGAACCCCGCGACACCGGCCGCGATCAGAATAGCGTCGGACAGCGCGCAGGTGAGGCAGACGGCGAACACATGTTCACGCCGAAGGCCCTGCCGCAGCACAAAGGCATTCTGTGCCCCGATCGCCAGGATCAGCGAAAACCCCAGCACAAACCCCGCAATGCTCGCCTGCATGACCTGCCTATTTGTATACCGTTCGCCCCAAAAGCCACAGGCGCGCGGCGCATGCAATCCTCAATCCCGAACCTATTGTGATCCGACCTGGTTCAAGTCGCGTATCGAAAGTGTAGAGTATTTGGTATCAAAGGTTTCAATGATTAAAACAAATCGCGGAGAATACATATGAACCGTCGTTTCCTTCTCAAAGGGACAGCACTCGTCGCGGCCTCGGCCATTCTCGCCGGCTGCGCCCAGACCGAGGGCGCAGATATCGTCGATATCGCCTCCTCCGATGACCGTTTCTCGACCCTCGTCGCCGCCGTCAGCGCGGCCGGTCTCGTCGACACGCTCAAGGGCCCCGGCCCCTTCACCGTGTTCGCCCCCACCAATGCCGCCTTCGAGGCCCTGCCCGCCGGCACCGTCGAAAGCCTGCTTCTGCCGGAAAACCGCGATCAACTGGTCAGCATCCTGACCTACCACGTGGTGCCCGGCGCCGTCACATCCGATCAGGTGATCGGCCAACGTCTGAACGTGGCC
>JANSYB010000562.1 GCA_024742655.1 Paracoccaceae bacterium
CGAGCGGGGCCGGCTGACGAGTGTTACCGGCTGATCTATCGCAGTCACAGCCTGATACCGCCGGCCGGATCCGACGGTGGCTCCACGGGGCTGGCCGATATCCTGCGAACAGCGCGGTCCAATAATGCCGCACTCGGCGTGACCGGAGCGCTGATGCTCTATGATGACTGGTTCGCGCAGGTACTGGAGGGTCCACGGGACGTGGTCGAAACACTTTTCGGCACGATCAGGGCCGACCCGCGGCACGATTCCGTGCGTCTCGACCAGGCGGAAATGGTGCCGCGCAGGCTGTTTGAAAAATGGGCGATGGCAATCGTGGCAGAGCATCACGAACCGGACTTGCCCATGGTCGCGACCACCGGAGGGCTGGCGCAATGTGCGCCCTGGAAGGTCACGCTTGAACAAGAGGCCGTGTTGACCCGATTGCGGGATCTCACGCGGGGGTACGGACGCGGGTCGTGACGGTCGACGGCCCGGTCAGCCCATGACGCGGCGACCGGTGCCCTTTGGTGGCGTGCGGTCACATGTTTCGGCCGGCCTGCCCATCGAGTATCAGATGGCCCGTCCCGGATCGTTCGGCTGTTTCCGGCGCGGCAGTCTTTCGCAAACGCCGTTCAGGATCTCGGGATATCGTATTGCTTGATCTTGCGGTACAGCGTCGGCCGCGAAATACCCAGCCTTTCCGCCACCCGCGTCAGGTTGCCGTTCTCGACCTGCATGGCGCGGCGGATGGTCATCGCCTCGACACTTTCGAGGTTGACCCCGACATCGGGAATTTCCATGCACGTGACAAGGCCGAAACCATCGACAGGCTCGAAAATCTCTTCGGGCAGGTCACTTGCATGAACCTCGGTGTCGGCCTTGAGAAGAAACAGCCGCTCCACCATGTTGCGCAGTTCACGGACATTGCCCGGCCAGCGATACGCGCACAGACGCTCCAGCAAGTCAGGGGAAAAATGCAGTGGCTCACGCGCGAAACGTTTGGCGAAAACCTCGTTGAAATGCCGCAGCAGCAGCGGGATGTCACCCGCGCGCTCGCGCAGAGGGGGCACATCTATGACGACGATACCGATGCGGTAGAACAGATCGCGGCGAAAACGTCCGGCCTCGACATCATTGCGCAGGTTGCGGTTCGTCATCGCCACCAACTGCACATCGACCGATCGCCGTTCACTGTCGCCGATCCGGTAAACCGCCCTCTGTTCCAGCGCACGCAGCAGGTAGGGCTGCAATTCGATCGGCATGTCGCCGATCTCGTCCAGGCACAGAACGCCGCCATTGGCCTGTTCGAACTTGCCCGCCTTGCCGCCACGCACGGCACCGGTAAAGGCGCCTTCCACATGGCCGAATAGTTCGGCGCCGATCAGATCCTTAGAGATCGCGGCGCAATTCACCGTCACATAGGGCGCATCCTTGCGGGGCAGGCGGCTGTGAACGAGGCGCGCGAACTGTTCCTTGCCGACACCCGTCTCACCCTGGATAAGCACCGTGACATCCGCCGCCGCGGCGCGTTTGGCAAGTTCCAGCGCTTCGAGCATCTTGGGTGCCGCGCCAATGATGACGATCTCTTCCTCATCGATATTCGCCCGCGGCTTTATGCGCACGGCCCCCTCGGGGCGCGCCGGGGGGGCATCGCGGTTATGCTTGAGAAACAGGGCCGCGCCGCGCATCCGACCACCGAATTCGAGGCGTTCGATACCGTCCGTTTCCAGTTCGGGGGGCAGGGCGGCCCGAATATCGCAATCCGTCATGCTGGCGTTCAGCGGCAGGAGGTGTTTGCCCACGGCAAGCTCGGGCCTGGCCTGGTAGAGCTTGTCATCGAGCCCGCGCCGGAACAGGATACGTCCCACCTTGTCCAGCAACAGGACACTGTTGCTCTGCCGGTCATTGTTGGAGTTCAGAAACGCCTCAAGTAGCAGCGTGCGCTCTTCATGCTGCTGTTCGGCGAGGGCGATCTCTATCTCGCGCGCGGCCGCCATAACCAGCGCGACATTGTGGCGCCGAAAGATGCGGGGCGGGCCGGAAAGATCCACCACGCCTATGACCGAGCGATCGAACGGATCGAAAATGGGCGCGCCCGCGCAGGTCCATGCCTGAACGCTCTGGCAGTAATGCTCCGCTGCATGGACATAGGTCGGCTTGCCGGTTTTCAGGGCGGTGCCTATTCCATTCGTGCCGATCGCGTCCTCGTTCCATATGCCGCCGACTTCAAGGTGGATCTCCTGGCCTTCATCCAGCACGGACGGGTCGCCGATGGCATCGATGATCACGCCATCCTTGTCGGTCAGAAGAAGAACGGCCTTGGCATCTGCCAGATGCGGCTCCAGTCTGGCCAGTGCGGATCTGGCCGCCCGTCGCAACGACAGATTCCGGCGCCTCAGCTGGTGC
>JANSYB010000059.1 GCA_024742655.1 Paracoccaceae bacterium
CGCGGCGACGGCGCTCGCGCGTTCCCTGGTCGACACGGCGAATGCGGCGGGCTGTCAGAGCAGCGCACTGATCACCGACATGAATCAGCCGCTCGCCCCGGCGGCGGGCAACGCACTCGAAGTGGCCGAGGCGATGCGCGTGCTGACGGGGCAGGCCACGGGCCATCTGGCCTCGCTCAGCGCGGCCTTGGGCGGTGTTGCGCTGGCGGGGGCGGGCCTGAGTGAAAGCGTGGAGGCCGGCGCGCGGCAGGTGGCGCGCGCCATAACGGATGGCCACGCGGCCGAGTGTTTCGGGCGCATGGTGGCCCTGATGGGCGGGCCGGTGCGCTTCGTCGACACATGGCAACGGTTTCTGCCCGAAGCCACGGTCATTCGCGAACTCGCGGCCGATCGTGGCGGCTATGTCATTGGGATTGATGCCGAGGCTTTGGGCCATGCCGTCATCGACCTCGGGGGCGGGCGACGGGTGGAAACCGACGCCATTGATCCCGCCGTTGGGCTGTCGCAGATCGTGCGATTGGGCAAGAAAGTGGACCCCGGCGCGCCGTTGTTGCGGATACATGCGACGCGCACCGGGCAGGCCGACGGGGTCGAGCACCGGCTGCGCGCGGCCATTCATCTGTCTGACACCACACCCGACCTGCCCCCGCTGATACATGACAGGATCACATGATGGCACGGGCCTTCCTCGTGGTGATGGACTCGGTCGGTATCGGCGGCGCGCCGGACGCGGGTCGCTTTTTCAACGGGGATGTCCCCGATACCGGGGCCAATACGCTGGCCCATATCGCGCAGTCCGTCAGGGGCGGATTGACCATGCCGAACCTCGATTCGCTCGGGCTGGGGGCGGCCGTGCGGCTGGCCTCGGGCGAGGTGGCCCCGGGCCTGGAAACCGTCACGCCCGCGGGCCTTTGGGGCGCGGCGACAGAGGTATCAAACGGCAAGGACACGCCTTCTGGCCATTGGGAACTGGCCGGTGTGCCGGTGCCCTGGGATTGGCATTTTTTCCCCGACACGGTTCCGGCCTTCCCCGCGGATCTGGTGCGCGCGGTGCAGGATTCGGCGGGAACCAACGGGATCCTTGGCAATTGTCATGCTTCGGGTACCGATATTGTCGAGGATTTGGGCGCCGAGCACATCCGCACGGGCTGGCCCATCTGCTATACCTCGGTGGACAGCGTCTTTCAGATTGCCGCGCATGAAACGGAGTTCGGTCTCGACAGGCTGCTTGATCTGTGTCGCACGCTGGCGCCGCGCCTGCATGCCATGCGGGTGGGCCGTGTGATCGCGCGCCCCTTTGTCGGCACGCCCGAGGACGGGTTTCGCCGCACGACGAACCGCCGTGATTTCGCCATGGCGCCGCCGGCCCCGACCTTGTGCGACTGGGTGATCGACGCGGGCGGGGCCGTGCATGCCATCGGCAAGATCGGGGACATCTTTTCGATGCAGGGGATCACGGACCTGCGCAAGGGCGATGATGCGCAGCTCATGCGCCACCTCGCGACCGCGGTGAAAGAGGCCGGCCCCGGGTCCCTTACCTTTGCCAATTTCGTCGAGTTCGACAGCCTTTACGGCCATCGCCGCGATTTCGAGGGCTATGCCCGGGCGCTGGAATGGTTCGACGGGGCCATCGGGCCGGTCCTGTCCGCCCTGCGCACAGGGGACCTGATGATCGTCACCGCCGATCACGGCAATGATCCCACCTGGACGGGCAAGGACCATACCCGCGAACGTGTGCCTGTTCTGGTGGCGGGGGCTGGCGCGGGCTCACTGGGGCAGGTCGGGTTCAGCGATGTCGCCGCCAGCATCGCTGCGCATCTCGATGTGCGCAACGCGGGTCCCGGCACATCCTTTCTGGCGTGACCGGGCCGACAAAGCGCGTTGCCCTTGGTCCCCATTTCTGGATAAACCGGCAGGACAGCGCCGCACGTTCAGCATCGGAGACCGCATGAAAGATCATCTTACAATCGTCAGGCACCCGCTGGTTCAGCACAAACTGACCCTGATGCGCGACAAACGCACCTCGACGGCGGTCTTCCGACAGCTTCTGCGCGAGATCAGTCAGCTTCTGGCCTATGAGGTGACCTATGAGTTGCCGATGACGACCCAAACCATCGAAACGCCCTTGCAGGAAATGGACGCCCCCGTTCTGGCCGGGCGCAAGCTGGCGCTGATCTCGATCCTGCGGGCGGGCAATGGCCTTCTGGACGGGATGCTTGAGCTGATCCCGTCGGCGCGCGTCGGTTTCGTGGGGCTTTACCGGGACGAGGAAACCCTCAAACCGGTGCAGTATTATTTCAAGGTGCCAGAACAATTGGGGAAACGCCTGTCGATCGTCGTGGATCCGATGCTGGCAACCGGCAATTCCTCGGCCGCGGCGGTGGACCTGATCAAGCAGGCCGGGGCAAAGGATATCCGGTTTTTGTGCCTGTTGGCCGTCCCCGAAGGCGTCGCGCGCATGAAAGACGCGCACCCGGATGTTCCGATTGTCACGGCGGCGCTTGATGACCGGCTGAATGAGCTGGGATATATCCTGCCGGGGCTAGGGGATGCGGGCGACCGGATGTTCGGCACAAAATAGGCCATTTATTGTTTACTAACCTTGTTTAATAAGGCAGTCTTGTCCCAATTGTCTTGGGGGCAAAATGAAACGTACAAGGGTTCTGGCGATTGCTGCTATCGCCATGTCACTCTGGACCGGCACAACCGTTGCTCAGAGTGGCTCAGATGTAAAAGTGCCGGCGGAATTTCCGCCGGATTCCTTCACCGGACGGCAATATGTGGACAGCCGCGGCTGCGTTTATATCCGCGCCGGGATCGATGGCGCGGTCAGCTGGATTCCACGCATGACACGCGATCGCAAGGTGATCTGCGGGTTCAAGCCGACGGCGGCGGGCACACGGACCGCACAACAGGCCACCACCCAATCAACCGGCGTGCAGGAACCTGTCGTGATCGAGGTGCCGCAAAGCCAGACGCCCACGGCACAGGCCAAGCCCGCGCCGGTTGCCGCTGAGCCGAAACAGCGCAAGGTTCGCGTCGTCACCGCGACCAAGCCCAAAGTGGTCGCCAAGCCTGTGCCAAAGGCCGTGACGGTGGCGAAACCGGTCAAAGTCAAAACGGCACCGGTCAAGACTGTCCGCGTCACGCGCCCCGCTGGGGATGCAGCGCAAAGCTGTCCGGGCGCCAGCAAGGTGTCGTCGCAATACATGCGCGCCAGGGGCAACGTGACGCTGCGGTGTGGTCCGCAAACACAGCCGCATGCCACCGTGATCTACAAATCGGGTACGACCGTACGCGCCGCACCTGTTGCGGGCACCCAGGTTCGGGTGGCCCCGCGTCATGTCTATGAAAACCAGCAGGTAAGCCAGGTCGGTGTCAGCGTGCCGAAGGGCTACAAACCCGTCTGGGAAGATGATCGGCTGAACCCGAAACGTGCGCATCAGACATTCGCGGGCAAGGCACAGATGGAACTGGCCTGGACGAAATCCGTCCCGCGCCGCCTGATCGATCGCCGCTCGGGACGCGAGGTTACCTATAAATACCCAGGCTTGCAGTATCCTTATACCAGCTTCGAACAGCAGCGCGCGGCGGGCGTGACGATCTCGACCCGTGGCAGGGCCGTGGAGGATCCGATACGGGTGGTGCGCACGAAATCGGGCGCCCTCAAGCGGCTGGACACCGGAGAGGTCATCGACCCCGGGCGCGTCAAGGTCGTTCGCAAGACGGCTGCGGCACAGGCCACGGTTTCCACCCGTTCGGTCGAACCCAAGGTCGAACCCAAGAAGGTGGTCAAGGCGGCCAGTCACCGTTTCGTTCAGGCCGGTGTCTTCGGCGATCCGAACAATGCAAAACGCGCGGCACAACGCATCGCGAATTCGGGCCTGCCTGCCCGTATGGGCAAGCTGAAGCAGAACGGAAAGTCCTACACTGTCGTGTTGGCCGGGCCGTTCAAGACGCAAGGTCAGCTTCAGACCGCGTTGAGCCAGGTGCGCCGCGCCGGATTTTCGGATGCGTTTCCCCGCAAGTGAGCATGACCGACTGACCGAGGTCGGTCAGCCGCCGCAGATCCCCTGAAGTCTGAGCCAGTCCGCATCGCTGAGAATGGGCGGGGGGATCTCGGTGGCGAACGGGTCCGCCTCGATCAGGCCGAGCGTCGTCTCGCCGCTGATGTCGATCGCGTAGGCATAGGGGCGCGCCCGCACCGACCACGCGGCAAACCCGCGCAGCAGGGTGTCGTCGTCCAGTGCGGCACGCGGGGTGGTCAGCAGGCGTTCGGCATAGGCCTTCAACGTTTCTTCGGGCAAATCGCCAGTGGTCAGCAGGCGCACGCTGTCCAGAACGCCGCTATGCAACAGCAGCCTGTCCAGAGGGTCGGCGATCTGCGCACGCATGCGTTCGGCCACGATAAATCCGGCCAGAACGTCGGGTTCTTCATAATCCTCGACCAGCGCGCGATTGACCAGCAGACGCCCGCCGGGCAACTGGATCGTATCGCGCACACCGCCACGCATCACGTTGATCGGGGTCGGCCCATCCTTCTCGGGCAGGCGGCGCGACAATTTCTCAAGCGCGCCGACGCCCGAGGTCTCGGCGCAGGGCGCGCCGGTGACGCGCTGAATCTGGGCCATCAGGGCATCGCCGATCTGTTCGCGTTTCACATCCGGCACCACCGAAACCGCATGGGCCCGCAGCGCCTCCGGAAGCCAGAAGACGGCGACCGCCCCCGCCGCGGCCATCGAGGCAAGGAACATCACAAGGCGCAATCGGCCCGGGTGTGGCCGGTGCCGCCCGACGGCCGCGCGCAGTTTCTCGATGCCTTCGATCATCTGCGCCTCGTCTTCGGCAAGTTCGAGCTGCTCGGCCGGGTCGCCATCCGGATAGTAGATGGCCGGAAATTCCCCGGGATTTGCCCGTTCGACCGCCGCCAGCGACCAATGGGTCAGGGGGCGGTCGCGGGTATCCGATATCACGAGGGTCGCGTCACCGATGGACACGATCACATCCAGACGCTGCGCCTCCGCATTGGCGCGCCATAGTCCAGCGGCCTCCAGCCGTTGGTATTCCTCAAGTGCCGTCATTCATGCGGGCCTGCTCTGCCTCGTTGGCACGACGATAGCACGCCCGCCGCCCGCGCGGCAATCATTCAGCGGGTCATCCCTTGCTGAACGCCTTGCGAAGCTCGAATTTCTGGATCTTGCCTGTCGAGGTTTTGGGCAATTCCTGGAACACCACCTTCTTGGGGCATTTGAACCCGGCCAGCTTTTCGCGGGCAAAGCCGATCAGGTCTGCCTCGCTTGCCTCGACGCCGTCCTTGAGTTCGACAAAGGCGCAGGGCACCTCGCCCCATTTCTCATCCGGCATGGCGACCACGGCACAGAGCAGAACCGCGGGGTGCTTCATCAGCGTGCCCTCGATCTCGATGGAACTGATGTTTTCGCCGCCCGAGATGATGATGTCCTTGGCGCGGTCGGCGATCTTGAGATAGCCGTCCTCGTGCTGATAGGCGATGTCGCCGGAATGGAAATACCCGCCGCTGAATGCCTCTTGGGTGGCTTTGGGGTTCTTCAGATAACCCTTCATCACCGAATTGCCGCGGATCATGATCTCGCCCTGCGTCTGCGCATCCATGGGGATCTGTTCCATGGTTTCAGGGTCCATGGCGGTGATATCCTCCATGAACGGCATCAGGATGCCAGTGCGGGCCTTGATGGAATAGCGGTCTTCCTCGGGCAGGCCGTTCCACTGATCCTGCCAGAGACATTCGGTGACGTGCCCATAGGTTTCCGTCAGCCCGTAGACCTGTGTGACGTCAAAGCCCAACGGCTCGATCGCACGCAGCGTGGCCGCGGGCGGCGGCGCGCCCGCGGTAAAGACCGACACGACGTGGTCGAACGGCCGGCGCTCTTCGTCCTTGGCGTTGACCAGCATGTTCAGAACGATGGGTGCCGCGCCGAAATGGGTCACGCCCTCGTCCGCGATGGCGTTGTAGATGTTGCCGGCGGTGATATCGCGGCAACACACCAGCGTACCGCCGATCATCGGCAGCGTCCATGTGTGGTTCCAGTTGTTGCAGTGGAACAGCGGAACGATGGTCAGATAGGTGCAGTGGCGCGGCATCGGCCATGTGACAGCCGTGCCAAGCGTCAGAAGATAGGCGCCACGATGATGGTAAACCACACCCTTGGGCCGTCCGGTCGTCCCGGAGGTGTAATTCAGCGCCAGGCTTTCCCACTCATCCTCGGGCATGAGCCACGCGAAATCCGGGTCGCCCGAGGCCAGAAGGTCTTCGTATTCCATGTAGTGGCCATGGGCATGGGCGCCGGCCTGATCGTCGGCCACTTCGATGACGGTGGGCGCGGGGCCGTCCATCATTTCGATGGCCTCGGCCGCGACAGGCAGGAATTGCGGATCCACCAGCAGGGCCTTGGCCTCGCCATGATCAAAGATATAGGCGATGGTTTCGGCCTCGAGCCGGGTATTGATCGTATTGAGAACCGCCCCGCAGGCGGGCACGCCGAAATGCGCCTCGGCATGGGCGGGGATGTTGGGAAGAAGCGTTGCCACCACATCGCCCGGCTGAACGCCCAGCTTCACAAGGCCGGAGGCCAGACGCGTGCAGCGTTCGTGATATTGCGCATAGGTCTTGCGGAAATCCCCGTAGACCACCGCGACGTGATCGGGAAAAACATGGGCCGCCCGCCGCAGATGCGACAAAGGTGTCATCGGCACGAAATTCGCCGCGTTCTTGTCCAGACCGGTCTCGTCCTTCATCCAACCCATCGCTTTTCCCCTTTTCCCGGAAGCGCTTTTGAACCGCGCGGGATATTGCGCATTTCACGGCAGAAAGCAAAGTGGTTTTGACCCTTTCGCCGGGTTTGCAAGCCGGAGCCGATCGCATAGCCTTCGGGCATGATCATTTCTGGCGGCCGCAATTACATATTCGTCCATATTCCCAAGACGGGCGGCACCTCGATGGCGCTCGCTCTCGAGGCGCGCGCCACGAAGGACGACATTCTGATCGGGGACACGCCCAAGGCGATCCGGCGCCGTGCGCGTCTGGATGGGGCCGATGCGGCGGGAAAACTCTGGAAACACTCGATGCTGGCCGACATAGACGGGCTGGTTCAGCTTGATCAGATACAGGCCGCTTTCTGCTTCACGATGGTCCGCAATCCCTGGGACAGAATGGTCAGCTACTATCATTGGCTCCGAGAGCAAAGTTTTCGGCATCCCGCGGTCGAGCTTTCCAAGTCGAGTGATTTCTCGGGCTTTGTAAATGCGCTTCAGACGCGTATTTCCTTCGCGCAGGCTCCCTATCAGCGCTACATGAGCGCGTCCGATGGCGCGGAATACTGCCGCCTCTACATCCGGCTCGAGAATCTCGAAGAGGATACCGGACCGCTATGGGATCATCTTGGCTTCCGGCTCGATCTTCCGGTGGTCAACCGCTCCAATCGGGACAGGGACTACCGATCGTACTATTCGGATGCCGATGCGGATCTGGTCTCGAAGTTCTGCGCGCGCGACATCGAACGGTTCGGCTACGCGTTCTCGTGAGAGTTTGTCGCAAATTTGAATATGGTTTTTCAGATCACCGGTGATTGAACACGCAGGCGGGACAATGCCCCATTTCCGCCCCTTTCCCGACCAAGGTCCGTCCAGAGAATCACCCCAGATGGTCTTGTCTGCACAAGCCGGCTGCCACCGGCGATACCAAGGGGAAGAACCATGTTCGGTTGGATATCTGCACGTTCCGGCGAGGGCCGGCCGACGCTCAAAAATGGCGCTGACGTGGCGCACGGGACGGGTGGCGGCGAATCCGGTCTTATCTCGGGGACACGCGTTGCCACCGCGATGGGCTGGCGCCCGGTCGAGGCGATCGCCGAGGGCGACAAGGTTCTGACGTTCGATGCGGGGCTGCAAAACGTGACCCGTGTAACGCGCCTGCGTCTCTGGGACGAAGAGACGACCTGCCCGCGTGAATTCTGGCCGCTCGAGGTGCCCGCCGGTGCGCTTGGCAACCGCGAGGTCATGCATCTTTTGCCCAGCCAGACCGTGATGGTCGAAAGTGACACGGCCGAGGATCTCTACGGGGATCCCTTCTCGCTCATTCCGGCGCGGGCCATGCACGGCGTGCGGGGCATCGGGCGCGTTCCGCCCAATGCCGAGGCCGAGGTGATCCTGCTGCATTTTGCCGAAGAACAGATCGTCTTTGCCAATAACGGCGCGCTGTTCCATTGCCCTTCGTCGCGCGATATCCTGACCTGCGCCTACGAGACAGCGGGAGAGCCGTTCTATTCGATCCTGCCGATGGACGAGGCACGTTTTCTTGCTGTTCAACTCAATGAAGAGCCCGCCGCCTCCAGCACGACAGCCCCACAAGAGTTCTGGGCGGCGGCGGCCCCCGCCTGAGACAACACAACGCTTCACATGAAAAACCCGCGTGGGCCAGGGGGGCCCCGCGGGTTTTTCATTGTTGGGGCGGCCTGGCTAAGCGGCGTTCTGCGCGTCCGAGAACCGGCTGTAGAAGCTCTGGTTGCGATCCGCCATCTCGCGCAGCAGGGCGGGCGTGGCAAAGCGCGGGCCATGAGCCTCGGCCAACTGGTCGCAGCGTTCGGCCGCATAGGGTGTGCCGATGATATCGAGCCACGCGAACGGCCCACCCGACCACGGCGCGAAGCCCCAGGCCAGGATCGCGCCGACATCGCCTTCGCGGATATCCTCCAGCACGCCTTCCTCAAGCGCGCGCACGGCCTCCAG
>JANSYB010000069.1 GCA_024742655.1 Paracoccaceae bacterium
CCGTGTTTCTTCCATTGGTACCACGCCAGCCCGGACGAGCCCATGATATCGGCCATGTCGCGGGTCATTGCCCGGGACGGCGGGCGTTCGGCGGTCGGGCAATGCGCGGGCCAGCCGCGATGATATTGCGGCCAAAGCCCATGAAGGACCCATCCGAAATCCTCGGAGGCATCGCATTGCGGCGATCCGCGTGCGTCGCCCTCCAGCGCGCACCATGTCGGTGACCAGCTCAGCGCCAGCACGTAATAGTCGAATTCGCCCGCGCGCTCCCCGTCGGCACGCGCCGCGCCCGCCGTCATGCACAAGACCAGACCCAACACACGTAACACCTGCATGAAACCCTCTTTCCATTTGTCGCGCGGGCCACTATATACCCGCCAAGTTCCCCGACAACGGAAACCCGTCCCGGTCCCCGGGACCGCCTGATCCAGGCGACGGGGAAGCTTTGCGTGAAGGAGACGTGAGAGATGTCAAAACCGCTTATGGCAAAAGCCACGGCCGTCTGGCTGGTGGACAACACGACGATCAGTTTCAAGCAGATCGCCGATTTCGTCGGCATGCATGAACTTGAGATCCAGGGTATCGCCGATGGCGACGTGGCCGCCGGCGTCAAGGGTTTCGACCCGATCGCCAACAACCAGTTGACCCAGGGCGAGATCGAGAAGGCCGAAAAGGATGTGCAGTACAGTCTGAAGCTCAAGCACAACCCGGCCGCCCAGGGCGAGGAAAAGCGCCGCGGTCCGCGCTATACACCTTTGTCGAAGCGTCAGGACCGGCCCAACGCCATCCTGTGGCTGGTGAAGTTCCATCCTGAACTGGCCGACAGCCAGATCGCCAAGCTGGTCGGCACCACAAAGCCGACCATCCAGTCGATCCGCGAACGCACGCACTGGAATATCTCGAACATGCAGCCGATCGACCCGGTGGCCCTTGGCTTGTGCAAACAGTCCGAGCTGGACGCCGCCGTGCAAAAGGCCGCCGCCAAGAAGGCCAAGGACGGCGAGACGATGGACGATGACGAGCGCCGCAAGCTGCTCTCGACCGAGCAAAGCCTGGAGGCCGATGCGGAACCGCGCATGCCGACCGCCATCGAAGGGCTGGAAACCTTCAGCCTGACCGGTGCGGACGATGAAGAGGAGAAGGAAGAAGACCTTCTGGATGCCGAGAGCTTCTTCAACCTGCCCTCCGACAACGACGATGACGAGGACGAACAGCCCTGAGGCCGACCCTCGGAATGTTTTTTGGATGCCCGGGCCTTTGTCCCGGGCATTTTTCGTTGAAAGCCGTGTAAGTGAAACGGTCGATTTCGCCGCTGTCTTGCGGCATGATCGAAGATCAAGGGAGTCGGGAAACCCTGACTATGCGTCCGCCCGCCGATCGGGGATGCTTGGCATGAATGATGGAAGTTCTTGATGACGGGTAAATCGGATCACCTGACGCATCTGGTCTATGAGGCCTCGCTGGACAATTCCCTGTGGCCGGAACTTGTGCTTGAGCTGACGGAACAGTTGCAGAGTGCGGGCACCGGGCAGCTTTTGGGGGATGAAAACGGCGAGGATCTCGCCAACCTGGCCGAGCATTTTCGGCGCGCCTTCGCAATCTCGGAAAAGATGGTTGGCCTTCAGGAGCGCGAGGCGCATCTGGGCGCGGTTCTGAATACGTTTTCCTTTGGTCTGGCCCTGATCGATGACACGGGACAGGTCATGCTGCAGAACCGGTCGATGTCGGATCGGCTGAGCGGGCTCGAGGCCCCGGCTGGCGGTCTGAGGCTGATCGCGCGTCATGAAGAAGGGATGGACGGGGATGGCCCGGCCGGGGGCTTGCCGATGGTACGCTGGGTCGAAGCCTGCAACCTCAACGAAGCACCGCGCGCGCTGGCCTTGAAAGATGCGCCGCATGTCAATCTTCTCATGCTGCCCCGGCGCGAGGCCGTGCGCATGGGCTTTCCGGCCAAGGCGGCGGCCGTTCTCTTGTCGACCGATCTCAGCGGCAATGACGGTTTGCGCGCCTTTGCCAAGCAGCACGGCCTGACCCGCCGGGAAACGGACATGGCCGGTGCGATGTACCGAACCGGCGACATCAGATCGGCGGCGGCCATGCTGGGGTTGTCCTATGAAAGCGCGCGCACCTATCTCAAGCGGGTTTATGAAAAATCCGGTGTCAGCGGGCAGGCGGAATTGATCACATCGCTGGCCCGGTCCCCGCTGGCTGTGTTGCGGCGCCGGCAGGTCACCGGAGAGGAGGCCTACCGTGTGCGCCGCACTATCGCGCTGAGCGACGGGCGCGTGCTGGAGTATTTCACCCTTGGGCCCGAGAACGGCTATCCGGTGGTGCATTTCGATGCGCTGGCCGGGATGACGATCGATATCGTTGGGTATCCGGCCGAATGTCTCGAGCATCTGGAGCGATACAACATCCGGCTCATCACGCCCTGTCGTCCGGGCGGGTTTCGGTCGGACATGAAGCTGATGACAAGCCTGCGGGATTTTGCACCGGACGTGGAGGAACTGCTTGACCAGATCGGGGTGGGGCGCTTCTCGATCTGCTCGGTATCCTACGGGTCGGGCTCGGCAATGGCGGTCGCGCATGAACTGCAGGGCCGGATAGATCGGGTGGTGATGTCGTCGGTTTCATATCCCGGCTACAAGCACCCCGACTGGCGCGAACTGGACCTGTTCTATCAGATGTCGGGAATCCTCGGCCGTTACTGGCCGTCGATGCTGCGCCAGATCATCCCGTTCCTTGTGCGGTCGGTGATGCAAAACGTCGACCGCTATTTCGACCGGACCTGCAAAAAGGCGAAAAGCGCCCATGACATTGCGTTGTTATCCCATCCCACGATGCGCCGCCGCACGGTCGAGATGCTGGCCGAGAGGACAGCATCTGGCATGGACGGCATGGTCGAAGAAAACCTGCTGAACGCGCAGGGATGGGACTTTGCGGTTCAGAACATTGGTGTTCCGGTCGAAATCGCACATGGCACTCATGATAATGTCACGCCCATTCAGGGCGCTGAACTGCTGGTCAGGCATTTACCGCAGGCGCGGCTACTGCGCTTGAAGGACAAGGGCCACTACCATCATATTGTCACCTGGCCCACGCTTCTGGCGCGGGCCGCGGGGCACGACACGTCGATCGAAGACCGACACCAACTACCCGGCTGAACTGCATTTTGTCCCCGTTTGGGGATATTGCCGCCAACCGGTTCAAGTCATTGTCGAAAGTATTGACAACGACTTTTGGATACCTGAGTGTTTCGGAAGTTGTTGGGTTGAGTTGCCTCGGGTAAACGGCCCGAGCTGTTTTCGAATAGGCGTTGGTGCAAGCATAGATTTATTGCCGGACGGCCGGGTGTTTCGTGAGTGGCACCCGGCCGTTCCACGTCAAAGCCTGGTTCACAGTGCCTTGCGGGCATTCAAGGCGGCATTGATCGTGCCGTCGTCGAGATAATCCAGTTCACCGCCAATCGGCACACCCTGCGCCAGCGAGGTCAGGGTCACGCGGCTTTCCAGCTGATCGGCGATGTAGTGGGCGGTGGTCTGTCCATCGACCGTGGCGTTCAGGGCCAGGATGACCTCGGTGATTGTCTCGCTGTCCACCCGGTCGATCAGCTTGGGAATGCGCAGTTGTTCGGGGCCGACCTGGTCCAGCGCGCTCAGCGTGCCGCCCAGGACATGATACCGCCCCTTGAAGACGCCCGCGCGCTCCATCGCCCACAGGTCGGCCACATCCTCGACCACACATAGCAGGCCCGTCGCGCGTTTCTCGGAGGCACAGATATCACAGATATCGGTGGTGCCGACATTCCCGCAGTTGAGGCATTCGCGCGCCGTGACAGCCACCTGCTGCATCAGGTCGGCCAGCGGGCTCAGCAACAGTTCGCGCTTGCGGATCATGTGCAGCACGGCACGCCGGGCCGACCGCGGGCCCAGCCCCGGCAGTTTGGCCATCATCTCGATCAGCGCGTCGATGTCGCGGGTGGACTTCATGTTCTGCTGCAGAACGCGACCTAGAACGGCAGGTTCATGTCCTTGGGAAGGCCCAGCCCTTCGGTCAGCTTGCCCATCTCTTCCTGCGCCCGCTCATTGGCGCGGGTCTGCGCAGTCTTGATGGCGGCCAGGATCAGGTCTTCGACCGCTTCCTTGTCGTCGGGGTTGAAGATCGACGGGTCGACATCAAGCGATTTCAGCTCTCCCTTGAGCGTGCAGGTCGCCTTCACGAGGCCCGCGCCGCTTTCGCCTTCGACGGTCATCACCTTCATCTCTTCCTGCAGCTCGGCCATTTTCGTCTGCATTTCCTGGGCGGCCTTCATCATCTTGGCCATATCGCCCATCTGGCCCAGTCCTTTGAACATCTCGGTCTCTCCCGGTTTGGGTAAGGGGTTTGTCCCTTGATAGGGGCCACCGCAGAGGGGGGCAAGGGGCAGGATCGATCGGCGATCCGCGAAGAGCCGCTTGCAGGCCGGTCAGGCTGAACCAGCGTGCGCCGTCAGGCGGCATTGCACCTGTCTAGACGCGCGCGGATCGCCGGTGGCACGAGGCGGGAGGCGCTGATACGGATCTGGGGCAGTTCGGGGATGGTGCGGTCGTTGCCATAAAGCGCGACATATTCGGCGTAGTTGTCGAAGGCCTGCCGGCCCACATAATCGATGAAGGTTTCCGCCGGGGCGCCCTCGGCAAGGATGATGTCGTGATACTCGGTCTCGACGTGGTAGACCGTGTAGCTTTTGCCCATCTCGGACAATGGCACGTTGATGATCGATGTTCCGTTGACCATTGCACCCGCATTGATCAGCAAACCATCGATGAGCAGCGCATGGTCCGCCGTCAGCACGAGGTCGCGCACCGGCAGACCATCCCCCAGAGCCCCGGCCAGCACCCGCACTGGCATCAGCCGCTCTGCCGGGCCGAACCGGGTGGATACGGTCTGCCGACCGATCCATTTGATGGGCACGGTGGTCCCGTCTTGTTTGAGCAACCGATCTCCAATCGCCAGCTCCTCGACCGCGACAGGCCCGTCTTGTGTCGCGATGCGGGTTCCGGCCAGAAAGCAAGCGGGCGTGGTGGCCGTCACGGAATCGTCCACCTCGGAATAGGAGAAGGATGCGGGGAAGTCCGATGACGACAACCCCACTTCGGGACTTGCAAGGAAGAAGCCGAACTCGTCATCCTCCATGACCAGGAATGTCCGGCCGCCGAAATCGTAAAGTCCGTAATACTGCGCGTCGAAGGCGCTGTAATCCGGGTTCAGCGTTTCGCCGGGGCGCGCGACACCATCGATAGTCGGGCTTACTTCCTCAAAAGTCGATGCAGAGTTCCCTACGCTGAAAGGCCCCTTGGATGCGATTTCCCCGTCCAGTGGCGCACCAGGGGTTGTCCCGGTGTAGTAGAAAAAGCTGTTGATTGTGAAAGTGCCCATGCCTGCCTCGCTTAGTTCAAAAAAATTTTCTTAGCTTATTCTGCGTCAGCGTCCAACGACAAGCGATTACAGGCACAGTTGGAAAAAAGGGAAATCGCTGTGGCGCTATCTGACTTTGCCTGTTCCCGCCTTGGCCTCTTTGCCCGACAGAACAAACCTCGTCAGGCGGATCAGCCTGGCGTACCGAGAAAAGGCGCCACGCTGGGCGCCTTTTGCGTTTTCTGTCGGCGCATTCGCCCTCAGACCGCGTTGCGGGCATTGAGGCGCGCGCGGATCGCCGGTGGCACGAGGCGGGAGGCGCTGATACGGATCTGGGGCAGTTCGGGGATGGTGCGGTCGTTGCCATAAAGCGCGACATACTCGGCGTAGTTGTCGAACGCCGACCGGTCCTGCAAAACGAGAACAGGGGCGCCCGTAAGGCGCCCCTGTGTTACGTTTCGGTGTTGTCCTGACCTATTCGGCCGCGACGGGCGCCTTTGCCAGGTTGCGCAGCACGTAGTGCAGCACGCCGCCGTGCTCGATATATTCGATCTCGATCGCCGTATCGATCCGGCACTTGAGCGTGATCGTCTTCTCGGTTCCATCCGCATAGGTGATGGTGCAGGGCACCTCCTGCAGCGGCTGGATGGTGTCGAGACCGGAGATGGCGACGGTTTCCTCACCGGTCAGGTTCAGGGATTTGCGCGTGTCGCCACCGGTGAATTCGAACGGGATCACACCCATGCCCACCAGATTGGAGCGGTGGATACGCTCGAAGCTTTCGGCGATCACGGCCTTCACGCCCAGCAGGGCCGTGCCCTTGGCCGCCCAGTCACGAGATGAGCCCGCGCCGTATTGCTCGCCGCCGAACACGACCAGCGGTGTGCCCTGCGCCTGATAGGCCATCGCCGCCTCGAAGATCGAGGTCTGCTCGCCGTCGGGCCCCTTGGTATAGCCGCCTTCGACCCCATCCAGCATCTCGTTGCGGATGCGGATATTGGCGAAGGTGCCGCGCATCATCACCTCGTGGTTGCCGCGCCGCGATCCGTAGGAGTTGAATTCGCGCACCGGCACTTGCCGTTCGATGAGGTACTGGCCTGCAGGGGTGCTGTCCTTGAAAGAGCCCGCGGGCGAGATGTGGTCGGTCGTCACCATGTCGCCCAGCAGGGCCAGAACGCGCGCGCCGTCGATATTGCTGATCGTGCCGGGCTCCTTGGCCATGCCCTGGAAATAGGGCGGGTTCTGCACGTAGGTCGAGCTGGCCGGCCAGTCATAGGTCTCGCCCTCGGACGTTTCGACCGATTGCCATTTTTCATCGCCCTTGAAGACATCGGCATATTTTGACTGGAACGCCTCGCGGGTGACGGTGCGCTCGACCAGTTCGGCGATTTCCTTTTGCGTCGGCCAGATATCCTTGAGATAGACGTCGTTGCCGTTTTTGTCCTGTCCCAGCGGTTCGTTGGTCAGGTCGATGTTCATGTCACCGGCCAGTGCATAGGCCACCACCAGCGGCGGGCTGGCGAGGTAGTTGGCACGCACGTCCGGCGAAATCCGGCCTTCGAAGTTGCGGTTGCCCGACAGCACGGAGGTGGCCACCAGATCGCCCTTGGCGATGGCTTCGCTCAGCTCTTTCTGGATCGGGCCGGAATTGCCGATGCAGGTGGTGCAGCCATAGCCAACAAGGTTGAACCCGATCGCGTCGAGATGCTCCTGCAGGCCGGCGGCGTTGAGATACTCGGTCACCACCTGGCTTCCGGGGGCCAGAGAGGTCTTGACCCAGGGCTTGCGGTTCAGGCCCAGCTCATTGGCCTTCTTGGCCACAAGGCCCGCGCCGATCATCACGTAAGGGTTCGAGGTGTTGGTGCATGACGTGATCGAGGCGATCACGACCGAACCGTCGCGCAACTCGTACTCCTCGCCCTCGACGGGCTGGAATTTGCGCGGGTCGATCATCGCATCGGGGGCAGGACCCTCGGCGGCCATGTCGGTGGCGGCAAGGCTTTCGTCTTCGCCCCGGTAATCGGCCACGACGTTGAAGAAGCTTTGCGCGGCCTGATCGAGAGCCACGTAATCCTGCGGACGCTTCGGGCCGGATATGGCCGGTACGATCGTGCCCATGTCGAGGCTCAGCGTGTCGGTGTAGATCGGCGCATAATCCGCGCCGCGCCAGAACCCGTTTTCCTTTGCGTAGGCCTCGACCAGCTGCACGCGACCCTCGTCGCGGCCTGTGTTGCGCAGGTAGCGCAGGGTTTCGTCGTCGATCGGGAAAAAGCCACAGGTCGCGCCGTATTCGGGGGCCATGTTGGCGATGGTCGCCCGGTCGGCCAGCGGCAGGGTGTCAAGGCCAGAGCCGTAGAATTCGACGAATTTGCCGACAACGCCCTTTTCACGCAGCATCTGAACGACCTTCAGAACCAGGTCGGTGCCGGTCGTGCCTTCGATCATCTGGCCGGTCAGTTCAAAGCCCACAACCTCCGGGATCAGCATCGAGATCGGCTGACCCAGCATCGCGGCCTCTGCCTCGATCCCGCCGACGCCCCAGCCCAGAACGGCTGCGCCGTTGACCATGGTCGTGTGGCTGTCGGTGCCGACAAGCGTATCGGGATAGGCGACGGTTTCGCCATTCTGATCCTCGTCCGTCCAGACGGTCTGGGCCAGATATTCAAGGTTCACCTGGTGGCAAATGCCGGTGCCCGGGGGCACCACGCGGAAATTGTTGAATGCGCCCTGACCCCATTTCAGGAACTGGTAGCGTTCCATGTTGCGCTCATATTCGCGATCCACGTTCATCTGGACCGCGCGCG